>JABHAL010000008.1 GCA_018674305.1 Candidatus Falkowbacteria bacterium
CCAAGGCGAAAAGTTTTATGACCGGTTCCGTTTTGGGGTTAGTTTTACTTCTAGGAACTTATATTCTGTTGAATACTGTAAATCCAAATCTGGTGGGTCTGAAACCTTTGGAGATCGAGGTGGTTGTTGGTCAAGTCGTGGCTCGTACAGGTTTTTGTAATGAATTTGATACAACAAAATTTGATGTTGTAGATGCGGTCTGTGGACAAATGGGTTCATATGAAGCAAAAGACAAGAGTATGGTTGATAAAGGGGAGTGTATGGGGTCTCAGTGTGGAGGCAACCAGGTCTGTATACCAAAGGACAAAAAAAAGCCAGATCCTAAACAGGTGGCTTGTACTGATGCGCTTGTTTGGGGGTATTTAAATTATAGTAGTCGTTACTTATCAGGACTTTCATTATTTAGCCTACAGGGTCATAGTGATACTGATTGTATAAAGGGTTCTGTTGATCATAATGTGGATACTCTTGTTAAGTGTGCTACTTCAGAAGCTATAGCAAAAGTAGAAGATGGAGATAAGATGTACGTTATTAAAGCTAGTGAAATTGGAACTCTCCCATCTGCAGATAATTATGTTTTAGGCTTGGAAATTCATGATACAGGGGTTGAAAGGAGTAAAGAATTAAATAGTGAACTTGCTACAATGTTTCAAAAAGGGTTAGATAAAGTAGGTGCAGATTTTGCTATACCAGATGGTTATTATGCTGGAATAGATCTTGTAGAATCAAAAGCAGGTGGTCCAAATCAGGCAGTTTGGGTAGAGCCCTGTGCGAATGCAGTTGGTGTTATGAAAAAAGCAGCTGGGGGTGTAGGATGGGAATTATTTGGAGACCAAAGTCCTCCAGGATATAAATATTTTAAGCCATTCACAAAGCATGAAATGAATAATGGGGGTGTGCGTCTGGATGTAACTATGTCCAATTTCTTTGAAGATAAAGTTATTCAATGTGGTAGTCTTGGTGAGTTAAAAGCAACTAAGCCGATGGGAGCCGATTGTGGTAATGATTGGGAATGTATTAGTAATGACTGCGAAGGTGAGTCAGGAGCAGGCACAACGCCTGGGGCACAACGTTGTGAGTGCAATGAAACCTCTGATTGTGCGAATGAAGGTATGCCAGACGCAATATGTGCGAAATCTTTAGCAACTTGGAATTCATGTGTGCAACCTAAGTCAGCTGGAAGATTTGTTTTTAAGGATGATGTTTACGTATCTGGTGACTATGGTGGTATCTGTGATCCGACGTTATTTAGTCATGTTACAGGGCAGGATGATACTCAATGTTTTGGACCGACAACGGACTGTGAGGGAGAGGAAAATAGTGATGGGGTTGCTCAAATTAGATGTGAATGTGATAGTGACGCTGATTGCTCGGTTCATGGAACAATTAATGGAGATGCCTTTGTCTGTGCTAAAACGGATGGTGATGGTTGTGGCTGGAATAGATGTATAAATGGAAAATTGCCAGATGGTTGGAGTTGTTATAATCATAAAGATTGTGAAAGCGGTTATTGTCCTAGTATTTCGGGTTGTGATAAATGTGCTCCAAAAGCAGAAACTTGTACTAAAGGGAAGTATTTAGATAGTTGTGAATATGGTGGTGATTCAGCTTGTTGTCCTGGCTTTGATTGCATGTCAGTTTATTTTGGTGATGGTAACCAATGTGAACCAGAAAATCAATCGACTTGTAACCAGTATTATCCAGGATCAAATTTTGTTGGTCAAAAGGTATATCCTAATAAGTGTGAAAAATAGTCTATGACTTACAAAATGCCATTTAAATATTTACTTAATCCTGGACACTCAGCCTGTAGCGGTTGCGGTGAGATTTTGGCTATGCGGCATGTACTGGAAGCAGCTGGTAGAAATACGATTGTAACCAATGCTACTGGATGTAGTGAGGTTACTACTACTCGATATCCGATGAGCGCATTCAAAGTACCGTGGATCCACGCGAATTTTGAAAACGCAGCACCGTTAGCTTCGGGCATTCGAGCGGCCTTGAATTACAAAGATGTAAAAAAGAAAGAAAGAAAGAAAGAAAAAAAGCAAGACAGTATTGAAAAGGAATTAACTAATCAACCAATTAACCAATCAACCAACATTATTGCTTGGGGTGGTGACGGTGCGACATTTGATATTGGGATTGGCATGATTTCCGGAATGTGGGAACGCGGTGAAGATGTTTTGTATGTATGTTTTGATAATGAAGCGTATATGAATACGGGTATTCAGGCTTCAGGCTCTACTCCGTATGGTTCGAATACCACAACCACTCAACCGGGCAAAGAATCAACAGGCAATAATCTTTATAAAAAAGATATGCTGAAAATAGCTTTGGCGCATAATTGTACCTATGTTGGTTCAGCTACAGTAGGTAACGTGATGGACATTCAGGCTAAAGTGAAAAAAGCATTGGCTTTACCAGGTCCAAAGTATATACAGATTTTAGTGACTTGTGTTCCGGGCTGGTATACAGATTCCAAAGATACGATTAAGGTTGCCAAACTGGCTCAGCAAACTGGAGTCTTTCCAGTGGTAGAATATGTTGAAGGTAAATTAGCCAATGTGGCCAAGTGTCCTAAACCACGACCAAAAGTTGAAGATTATTTGAAATTACAAGGACGATATAAACATTTATTCAAACCTGAAGTTAATCAGGTTGAGATTGACAAAATTCAAGCGTTGGCTGATCGCAACATCTCACGGTATAATCTTACGTAGGGACAGGGCAATGCCCGGTCCCGTGAATGCGAACAGCAGGAGATTGATGGAGCGCGAAAGCGCTCTTTTTGATTTAACCATACATCCTGTCATCCTGAATTTATTTCAGGATCTAGGATGTTGCATATTAGTGTATTGATTCTAACAACCCACCCCTTATTGTCATTCCGGGCTTGACCCGGAATCTGTGTAATTTTACAGCACTTGACAAAGTGTGAATAATGTCGTAAAGTAGTATGTTCGTAATAAATTTTAATTATGAACGTCATAAAGGGTGAGTAGTTAATTTTACTTACTGCTCACAAAATTTTATATGAATAATTACCAGACAATCAAAAAGTTTTGGAGATTTCCTGCAATGGTTTTTGCAGGAGGCCTGTTTCGTGCTGCTCTGGAAGTTTCACAATATAATCCAGTTGCACAAACAAGGGCGGGATCTCTTTGTATCTTTGATTGGAAGGTGAAATTGTTTGGTGAAAAAAATAAATTTAAGCTTATAACATAACTACTATATAAATTAAAGTTGCAAAGACGTCCTGGTCTTAGGGCGTTTTTTTGAACTTTAAAAATTTAATTTGGAGCTATAAATATTGATTGGATTCGAATGTTTGATTTTTGAAATTTCGAATTGTAGTTTAATTGGGAATTGTTTATTGGATATTTGTTATTTTCAAACTAGAGGTTTGGTATGAGCGATTGGGAAATGAAATTGGAAAAAAAGGATCGGAATATTCAGTTTTTACTACGGAGTTTGAGGACTTTATGGGAATTACTTGGTGATCAGAAAAAAGCCATTGGTAAGGCGGTATTTGTTTTATTCTTTATTGAAATCCTGAGCGTAAGTTTTCCGTTTTTACTGAAATTGATTTTTGATCAGTTACCGGAAATTATCATTCAGAAGCAGGTAAGCACATATTTAGTTGTATTGATAGGTTGTTTACTTGTGGTGAAAGTTGTGGCTCTGGTTTTGAAACATTTTGTGGCGGAAATCAGTTTTTTACGTGGACTTATTAAATTGGAGAACGGTTGGCCAGTTGTTGTCCAAGAAAAACTACTGAGCCTATCTATCGGTTTTCATGAAACGGAAAATACCGGCAAGAAAATTTCAAAAATTGAAAAGGGATGTGACAAATTAGTTCAGATTGTAATTGATATGTATTGGGGGATTTTACCGCAGGTATTTTTTCTGCTGATAAACGTTACGGTTGCTATAATTATTGACTGGAAGCTTGGTTTGCTCTTTATGCTACCATTTATTCCTGCAATGTACATTCATTATCGAATGTTCAATCGGTTCGAGGATGATTGGGAAGCCTGGGAAAAGAAAAAAGAAGAATCAGGTGGACTTTTATGTCAATCAATTATTAACGTAAGTACTGTTCAGAATTTTGGTCAGGAAAAGCGAGAGTTACAGCAGAATTTAAAGATTAGGGAATTTATGCAGGATTTGGATATTAATATTTGCGAAAAAATGCAGTTGTACTTTTTTGGCTCCGGCTTAATTTTGCATTTGTTTTACTTTATAACAATTGCACTTGGCTTTACCTTTGTTTTTATGGGAATAAGTTCGATCGGAACCATAGTGTATTTAATCGCTACTGGTAATATCACGATTTTCTGCATTGGCGATATTATGCATACCTATACTCGAGTCATGAGAAAGTCAATTTCTGTTAGTCGCATGAAAGAATTGATGGACACGGAAATAGATATTGAAACTTGCCCGGAGGCAATTGTTCCTAATAGTTACGCAGGTGAATTTGAATTTGATGAAGTGAGTTTTACTTATTCCGGAAAGGATCGGCCGGTTCTGAAAGATTTTTCAATGATGATTCATCCTCATCAAATGGTTGCCTTGGTTGGTAAAAGCGGTGAAGGTAAAACTACGATGATCCGTTTAATTTCTAGGATGTATGATATTGATGAAGGTTCGATAAAGTTGGATGGTAGAGATATTCGTGATCTTGATCTAGAATATCTGAGAAAGATTTTCGCCATTGTCCAGCAAGATGTAGATATTTTCGATACAACGCTCCTGGAAAATATTCGTTATCCCGATGCCGAAGCGTCGGAAGAACAGGTGATTGAAGCTCTCAAAGCTTCGCATTTGTATGAAGCCTTGCAGAATTTGGATCGTTTTCCTGATGGAATTAAAACTCAAGTTGGTGAGCGTGGAATTCGGTTGTCTGGTGGTGAACGACAAAGAGTGGGAATTGCTCGAGCGTATATTGCGCTTTTGAATGGTGCCCGGGTATTGATTTTGGATGAAGCTACTTCTAATCTAGATTCCGAAGCGGAAAAAGCAATTCAGAAAATGATTGGGAAGGTTAGAGAAAAATTAAATATTTCAATCATTGCGATTGCTCATCGATTAAGTACGATCCAGAAAGCCGACATGATTTACGTAATCAACAATGGTAATGTTGCAGAATCCGGTGATCATTCTCGATTAGTTCAAGAAAATGGATTGTATGCTCATCTGGTAGAATTACAGAAGCTGGGTGATTTACGCGAGTGAAAACACAAGCGCTGACTTAATAAGTCGGCGCTTTTTTATTATATTGACAAAAGTGAGTTAATTTGCTAAATTATCATGTTGTATTGAACATTGAAAATTGGAGAGAAAAATGAGAGATCCAGAAGTGAAGTATGTGGAGTCGTATTCATTGCCAACTAAATGGAAAGAGCTTTATCCGTTTTGCTTAGTTATTTGTTTGTACTTTGTTGGCTTACAGTCTATTTTGGCAGAAGTTATCAGTGATAGCAAACTCTTATTTTGGGCACTGCTTAAAGTTGTCGGAATTGTGTTTGTTTTTTTTATCATTATGTCCTGTGTCGTGAATAGGCGACATAATGGAATTCCATTCATGCAATACCTAAAGCAAAAACTAAAAATGGCCAGTCTTGAAAGTCTGATTTTTTGTTGGTTAGGTGTGGCTATCATTTATCTTAGAAGTAATTGGTACTGGCTGGGAGTTCTTTTTTTGATTTATAGGATTGTTGTATATTGGGGAGAAGATTATGTAGCTCGAAATATAACTCGTTACGCTAGTAACAGAAAAAGATTCAATTCAAATGATCCAGTTCAGTGTATTTGTGAAAATATTGCCAGAAAGACAGGCATTTCATTTTCTAGAGCTCTAGTTGTTAGGAATTGGGACGATTCAGCAGCAGTGGTTGGAATTAATGGAGAAAATGGAATTATTTTTTCAGAAGATTTTATAGAGAATAACGCGCTTGAAACAATCGAAGCGGTCGCCTGGCATGAGTTTGGCCATCTTCTTGTTAATAGGTGGCATAAATATTTTATCTATTCCGCAAGTTCAATTATAGGATGTTTATCTTTTTGGGCTTTTAATTGGGTTCTGTCTTTTTGTCAACATGATTGGTATGAAATGCCGGCATTACTAAGTTGGCTATTGCTGATTTGGGCGGGTGTATACTTGGTTCTTTCTTTTACGTTAATATTCCATAATAATTTGATAAAATTAGAGGAAATATGGGCTGACATTTATGCCTTGAAAAACGCTAAGTCACCAGAAGTTCTAATCACGTGCCTTAGTATGGGTGGGAGGTTTGAGAACAAATCATCTTTCAGAAGACATCCAAATTATAAAATTAGAATTTGGTATTCGAAAATGTATTTGCGTTATTTTAAATAAAACACAAGCGCTGACTTAATAAGTCGGCGCTTTTTTATTATATTGACAAGTGTTAGCCAATTTGTTATAATTTTTTGTTGAATTGAACATTGAAAATTGGAGAGAAAAATGACTGACACGACCGAGAATGAAGTTGAGGAAAAGAGAGGTTTTAAGGATTTTCGAAATGGAATTAAAAACCTTTGGGAACTGATTGGAGACAGAAAGAGAGAAGTAGCATTTCTTGTAGTTACCGTTATATTGGCGCAGTTGATGTCACTGATAACTCCGTATCTTTTCAAATTGATTTTTGATGAGCTACCGCAAATTTTGGAAAATAGAGAAATCAGTACGTACTTGATTCTTTTGATAGCAGCTCTATTCTTTTTCAGATTCTTGCATATTGTCGTAGTATTTTTTGTGCAATATATAAGAATGGAAAAAGTAATGGTGAAGTTGGAGCAGTATTGGCCTGTCTTAACTCAGAAAAAAATGTTGCAACTTTCACTAGGCTATCACGAGCGTGAAAACACTGGCAAGAAAGTCAGTAAAATCACAGAGGGCTGTAACCGACTAAATCAGTTAGTGGCAGATATTTACTGGAACTTTTTTCCAGAAGTATTGTATCTGATATTCAACGTAGTGATCATCATTGTGTTGGATTGGAAGTTGGGAGTTTTGTTCATAATCCCATTTGTCTTCGGAATTGGGATTGGTAACCATGCTCACAAGAAACAATATAAAGAATGGAAATCTCTAACCAAAAAAAGAGAAAAAGCGGACGGCTTTTTTACTCAGGCACTGCTAAACGTGAAAACTGTTCAAAGTTTTGTACGTGAAGATTATGAAGTCGATCGTCACTCCAATCTGCGTGAAGAAATGGTAGAGCAGGAGATAAAGGTTGACTATAGTCTTCGTAAATACTTTTTTTCCATGAGTGCCATTTTTAACTTTCTCTTGATAGCGATAATTGTGCTAGGTTTGTACTTTGTGTATCTGGGAATTAGTACAATCGGTACAGTCGTTTATATCATTGTGACAGGCAATGGAAGTATGGGACGGCTTCACAATTTAATTAGAAGTTACACTCGGATGATGCGTGGCTTTGTGGTAGTTGATAGGTTGAAAGAGATATTAGAAGAAAAACCAGATGTGGAAAATTCAAATAATGCTTTTATCCCGAAGAGCTTTACTGGAAAAATTTGTTTTGATAATGTGAGTTTCACTTATCCGAATAAAGATGTTCCAGTTTTGCGAAATCTTTCCGTGGATCTTCAACCAAAAGAAATGGTTGCATTGTTTGGAAAGAGTGGAATAGGTAAAACAACGTTAGTTCGACTTATTTGTCGGATGTACGATATTGATGAAGGAAGAATCAGTCTGGATGGAGCAGACATTCGATTGCTAGATTTATACTGGTATCGTAGGTTGTTTGCAATTGTCCAGCAGGAAGTTGAGATTTTTGATACCAGTCTTCACAATAATATTGTGTATCCTAGTGACTCGGTAACAGCAGACCAAGTTAAACAGGCAATTAAGGCTGCGCACTTAGACGGAATGGTAAATGACAAGGCTCGTTTTCCCGATGGATTGGAAACTCAGGTTGGAGAACGTGGCGTTCGACTTTCCGGTGGTGAGAAACAACGCGTTGGTATTGCTAGAGCCTATGTGGCCTTGCTTCACGGCGCACGTATACTTATTCTGGACGAAGCTACTTCCAACTTGGATTCAGAAGCGGAAGAAGTCGTTCACGAGATGATTGATAAGGTCAGAAAAACAATGGACATTTCCATTGTGGCAATTGCGCATAGAATTTCTACCATCAAGAAAGCTGATCGCATTTGTGTGATTGATGATGGTGTAATTCTGGAGCAAGGTTCTCACAAAGAGCTGATTGATTTGCAGGGACATTATGCGAAATTGGTCAAGCTACAAAAGGTGAACGGTCTATAAAGTAAACACACAAGCGCTAACTTAATGAGTTGGTGCTTTTTTAATACAGATTACGGATTTGTACGGATTTTACGGATTTTTTAGAGCGTTAATATTTTAAGTTTGTTTTTTAGCAAGGGTTGTTAAGACCTTAGTTGATCCGTACATCCGTATATATCCGTAATCTGTACCTTAGCTCTTTACAAACCTTTTTATTATTGTTATAATGGCTCACAGCATGTTTCTAACATAAAAATATAATAAATCCAACCTGATTTTATGAGTAATAAAATTTCCATTAAAGGTGCAAAGGTCAATAATTTGAAAAATATTGACATCGACATTCCTAGAAATAAATTAGTGGTCATTACTGGGTTATCTGGTTCAGGTAAATCTTCATTAGCATTTGATACAATTTATGCTGAAGGTCAGCGTCGGTATGTGGAAAGTTTATCTTCTTATGCCCGTCAGTTTTTGGAAGTAAAGGAAAAGCCGGATGTAGATCAGATTACAGGTTTGTCCCCAGCAATTGCAATTGATCAGCGGTTCTCAGCTCAAAACCCTAGATCAACAGTTGGTACAATTACGGAAGTTTATGATTTACTTCGTTTAATGTTTAGTCGAATCGGTCATCCTCATTGTCCAAATTGTGGCGCAGAGGTATCGAGGCAAACTGTTGAAGAAATTGTAGAAAAGATTTGGAAAATTAATAACAAAATTAATGTCACCATTTTAGCCCCTATTATTAGGGAGCAAAAAGGAGCACACAGAAAGGTTCTTGAAGAAATTCGCAAGGCTAATTATTATCAAGTTCGTTTTGATGGCATTATTTATAATATCGAAGAGGTTGATCAATTAGAAATCGATAAACAAAAGCAACATACAATTGAGGTTGTAGTTGATAGAGTTTTACTTGATGGTGACAAAGACACCAAAGACCAACTATTCGAGTCAACAAAAGTTGCCGCTGATTTAGGTAATGGTTTAGTGGTTATGCTCCGTTCAGACAAACAAATTGATACTTTGTTTAGTCAGTTTTATACTTGCCCTAAATGTGATATAGATCTGCCAGAAATTGAACTGCGCAGTTTTTCTTTTAATTCACCATTTGGAGCTTGTTCAGCTTGTACAGGTCTGGGTGTGAAAATGGAAGTTGATCCTGAACTGGTGATTAGTAATCCACGATTAACTCTTGCTCAAGGGGCTATCAAACCGTGGACAAAGATTTTTTCAAATCAAACTGCAATTTGGCAGCTTTTGGCAGGTGTTGCCAAGCGTCATCGTTTTTCTATTGATATGCCAGTTGAAAAATTAACCAAGCGTGCTTTAGCTATTGTTATGAATGGTACCGGTGATGAGGAATATGAAATTGGTAGCAAGACAATGGTCTTTGAGGGGGTATTACCAGGATTGGACAAAAAACATAGAGAAACTGATTCTGATTATATTCGTAAAGAAATTGAAAAATATATGCGACAGCATGTATGTAGTGAGTGTGCCGGTGAACGATTGAAAAAGGAAAGTTTAGCTGTGACGGTAGGTGGTATGTCTATTGTTGAGTTTACTGAAGTTTCAGTAGTAGAATTAAAAACTTCAATTAATGAACTTTTAAGAAGTATTAAATATAAAGGTGGAAAGATACCCAAAAAAGATTTTACTTATATCAAAGAGCCAGTCAACGATATTGAATTCAAGATTGCAGGCGCGATTATCAAGGAAGTTGAACGTCGTGTCGGTTTTTTAGAAAATGTTGGTCTGGGTTATTTAACTTTGGGCCGGAATTCTAATACTTTGTCCGGTGGGGAAGCGCAAAGAATCAGATTGGCGACTCAGTTAGGATCATCTTTGTCTGAAGTTATTTATGTTTTGGATGAGCCGTCAATAGGACTTCATCCAGCTGACAATAATAAATTGATTAATACATTAAAAAATCTGCGCGACAAGGGAAATTCAGTAGTAGTGGTTGAACATGATGAGGATATGATGAAAAGCGCAGATCATATAATTGATATTGGTCCTGGAGCAGGTATTTACGGAGGTGAAGTAGTTTCTCAGGGTACAATTGAGCAAGTAAAAAAATGTACTAAATCTTTGACTGGAAAATATCTATCCGGCAAAGAAAAAATAGAAGTTTTGCAAAAAGAAAAAAGAGGAAACGGGAAATTCATTGAAATCAAAGGCGCAAAAGCACATAACTTAAAAAACCTTGATGTTAAAATCCCATTAGGTAAGTTGGTTGCCATTACCGGTGTATCAGGTTCAGGTAAGTCTTCATTGATGACTGATATTTTATCTAAGGCTTTATCTCGATATTTTTATAGATCTAAGGATTTACCAGCAGAACACAAGGAAATTAGAGGCTTGGAAAATGTTGATAAAGTTATTACTATTGATCAGTCGCCAATTGGTAGAACTCCTCGTTCAAACCCGGCCACCTATACTGGCGTGTTTACTTATATTCGTGATTTATTTACTCAAGTTCCAGAAGCTAAAATTAAAGGGTATGATGCCGGCCGATTCAGCTTTAATGTAAAGGGCGGTCGTTGTGAAGCTTGTGGTGGTGATGGTTTAATAAAGATTGAAATGCAGTTTTTACCGGATGTTTATGTTGAATGTCAGGAATGTAAGGGCCGACGTTATAATAAGAAAACTTTGGAGATTCATTATAGAGGAAAAAATATTGCTGATGTCCTAGAAATGACCGTGGCGGAAGCTAAAATTTTCTTTGGTGACACACCGATCCTCAATGAGAAGTTAACTGTTCTGGGGGAAGTTGGTCTTGGTTACTTAACGCTAGGTCAGCCAGCTACAACACTTTCTGGTGGTGAAGCGCAAAGAATTAAACTGGCGACAGAATTATCTCGCTATGCAACTGGGAAAACTTTGTACATTCTAGATGAACCGACAACCGGACTTCATTTCGATGATATTAAAAGACTATTATATATTCTTAACCGATTAGCAGATAAGGGAAATACAGTTTTGATTATTGAACACAATTTAGATGTTATTAAGAACTGTGATTGGATAATTGACCTTGGTCCAGAGGGCGGAGATAAGGGTGGTGAGATTATGGCGGAAGGGACACCCAAAGATATTGCCAAAGCTGCGAAATCAATCACCGGTCAATATTTAAAGAAAATAGTGAAATAGAGTTAAGTTTGAATATTATATTTGTTAAAAATAAAAAAATACCCAAATATGATGAATTGGGTATTTTTTGTTTTAAATATTTTAGGATTGACGGTTTCAATAAATAATGGTAAGGTTTTGGGTGAAATGTGCTGGTCTATTTTTAATTACGGGAGGATTAAATGAAACAGAATAAAAAATTGATCGAGCAAGTTGATGAACTTTTAAATTTTAGAGGAGATACAAGGCTTCGAATTGAGAAACTGTACGACTTCTTTGTGTCATTGACTAATGATGAACGAGAAGTTGTATTGCCTTATTATTTTGAGCGTTGTCATCTGTGTGGTATTGCTTCAGGTAAAGAAATTAAGGGAGATGGAACAATTAGTGTCCAATCTCAGGAAAGTGTAATTCCAGATCTTACGCAGTGGTTGCATGAAGAGGTAGTCTCAAACAAGGGATTGTCTAGTTCAAAGTTTGCTGAGAAGGCCTGGAAAAAGATTCAATCGTATAAGTCAGAAGAGAAAAGGCAAGCAGCTTTGCTTATCTTAGCAAGTGTGTCAGTAATTCCTCATGTTCCATTTAAGTCTCCTAAAAGTACATTATCAACAGAACGATTTCAGGAGTTAGGTGCAAAACTTCGGCGAGAGATTGCTCAGGTTAGACGAGTGACGCTAATATTCGAAGAAGTTTTAGAAGATTTTGCTCCAGCGGGGCAGTATTTGGAAAAGGTTTTTTCTGAGGTAGAAGATAGTAACGGTAGGGCCGTTTTATTTGCTCATTTGATTCGATTTTTGCGCATCGTTACTTTGTATGAGCAAGATGAAAAGCTCAATTGGAGCGATGAACAAAAAGATGCACTTGGGCAAGTCTTAATTGACATGGATATTGCGGATTATCCTTTGCTTGAAAACATGAACGCAAAGGCGAAAGAGGCAAAAGAAGGTGCGGGAGTTAAGGTTCTTGTTTCTGCTGACAAGGCAGGCAAAGAAACTGAGATTTTCCATGTCTACGTTTATCGACTTGCCCGAATGAAAAAGCAGCACCCTGATTATTATGAAGCTTACACCAAGGCAAAGGAAATTGCTGAAAGTTTAAGTGAAGAAGATACTCCGGGCAGAATAGAAAAAAGCCTTAAAATAGTGAATTTGCTTTACTCCTTTGAAGAGGAAAAGAATCCTGGCTACGCAGAATATTTTGAGGCTTCTTGGTTGTTTGCAAATCACTTGTCGGCGCTTTGTCTTGAGTTTTACGAAGGGCTATTTCAGCGATTGGTAGGTGGAGAAAAGGTTGGCGCAGATGATTTTGTTCCAATGCCGTGCATTGGTTTAAAGATGAGTGACGGTTTTCTTTCTGAGGACCAGGGAGCTACTGTTACCACCGAAGAAGGAAGCGTTTATCGACTTGAGAAAGGTAAAGCTAGTCGAATAACACCTTTTTCTAGCGCACTTGAACAAATTAATGAGCTTTGGTACAAGGCAGTTTGTTGTTTGGATGTTGCCTGGGAAAATGCCGGACGAGAAGCGAGCTGGTCAAGGCAAACTGTTTTGAAATTTCAGATACCTGATATTGCTGCAGATCTAACTCGAGTGGTAAACCAATTGGTCAGAAATCTAGCTTATTACAGTTTCTGGGAGAGAGATTTAGTCACTGGCTTTGATGATGAAGTTGAGCTACGTGAACTATTCATGGAGCGGTTCGTTCTTCGTTCACCAGTTGTTGGCTTCCACCTTGAAAAGTTTTTAACGTCGGGTAAAGAGACGTTAGAACATACAATTGCAAAACACACTTTTATTTCTAAAGAGGCAAAGGATTTAGCCTTGGCAGAATATAGAGAGGTTTGTTCTTGGTTAGGCATAAAAGGAAAATTCTAGAAAACAAAAATGTCACCCAATCTTCGGTGACATTTTTTATTTAAGCTTTTAATCTTTGATCTCTCGGAGTTTTTTGTGCTTAGTTCGAATATAGTTGATCTTGGCTCGGCGTACTTTGAATCTCTTTACTACTTCAATCTTTTTAACAGTTGGAGAATGTAGTGGGAAAATCTTTTCTACAGATATCCCGCTTGATTCTTTTCTAACGGTTACAGTAGCATTGATACCTTTGCCGTGCTTACGACCCAAAACTGTTCCTTCGAAAACCTGAACTCTTTTCTTTTCTTCACCTTTAGGATTGAACTCCGTAATCTCCTGGTGAACGCGAACTAAAGTTCCTGCTTGAACGGCTGGAAAAGTTCGGTCTATTTTTTCTTCCTTGTCCTTCGAAGCTTTAGGCGAAGAAGGGTCAATTTTTTTTGTAGCTTTTTCTTCTTTGTTGTCTTCAGTTGGTTTTTTGGCAACTGGCTTTTTATCTTCTGGCATATTAGTTTATAGAGTAAGATGAGCGAGACGAGTGAAACGAGCGAGACTAGTCGTTTTTTTGTTTTACTGGTCTTGCTAGTTTTGCTAGTCTTGCTAAATTATTAACTGAAATTTAGTATAATCTATTCTGTAAAATAAGTCAAGCTTTAGTTATTTTCAATAATTTCCTTAACTTTATTGGTAGCTTCATCAACTTTTCCTTCTTCGTTGACGATTTTGAAATCATATTCATCAGCTTGCTTTAATTCTCCTGGTACTTTTATCCAGCGTTTTTCAAAAGCTTCATCGGTCATTGGTCTTTGGCGAATTCGGCCCTTAAGGTTTTCTAAATTGTCAGGTAAAATAAAGATTGACTTCGCTTTAGGAAATATAGCTTTCGTGCTTCGAACACCATTGACATCCAAAAGGGACATTGCTATTTTTCCGTTTTGCCAAATAGCTTCTAGATCTTTTCGGCTATTACCGTACCAATTACCGTAGTGTTCGTCATGTTCAAAAAACTCACCAGCTTGTAATTTTTTTTCAAATTCATTCCGACTGACAAAATGATAATCTTCACCATCTTTTTCTCCTGGTCTTGGTTCACGGGTTACATAAGTTACGAGTCGTTCCAGATTTGGCATTTGTTCCAAAAGTTTGTAGGCAATTGTAGTTTTGCCGACACCGGAAGTGCCGGAGATTAGGAATAACTTATTGTTCATATGTATTTTACGATTTTTTGCTAAATAGCATTCGTTTGTATTCATCAGTAACATCTTTAATTATACTTTGGATCAAAGCATTTGTTGTGTTTTTAGAATCGAAATTTTTGGTAGGTTTGCAACCATCTCGGACTCTATCTCTTTCAATGTCCTCTATGTTGAATTTTATTCTCAGCTTAGCCACTATGTTGTTTTCCTTGTTGTCATGACAGATGTTCAATTGAAGAAGCTCGTCCATCTTTTCTTGAATTGAATTTTTAACTTGTTTAACGGATGGTCTAGGTTCGCTTTGATATAGTGTTTGTATTTCATTAGTTAAAACCGTGCGCAAAGTTTCTTTGATCAAATTTAAAGTAAATCCAGAGTGTTGAAATAAAAATAATCGTTCATCTTGAAAAAATTTAGTAGCATCTTCTGTCGTTTTACATTCATATGGGTGATTGATTTTTTTGGTAAAAGGACAGGCTGCTATTCTTTTGACTAAGAGGTCTGCAATCTTTTTTTCGTCCATTGATTCTAATACTTCATCAAGTTCCAGTAGTTCAGGTGTATCTTCTTCATGGCTGTAGCTGTTGTCAATTGCATCGGCTAGCTCCAAGGTATGCTTCATCCCCCAAGTGTTGAGGCGCAAGGCGTCAAAAGTGTTGCCTTCGCTTAGGTGTAAGTAAAAAATTATTTCATCAATGGCGGCACTCATACGTGTGCCTTCCTTTTCTTCATCAGAAGAAACAAATGGAGGTCGTAATTCAAAAGTTAAACGTAGGATTTTTTTCACATCCTTTTTGGCACTATAGGGTAGATTTTGTTCTTCAAGTTTTTGGTGAACAAGTTGATTGATTTTTCGGCTTTTTTCTTGTAGTTCTTTTAATCTAGCCTGGTACTCAGGCCCCATGTCAACCACAACAGGTTTGTGATCATGGAAGCGTAATTTTTTCCCCTCAGGCAAATCATCCGGCTTTGAGTATTCCTCTATTGAGGCTGGACGCATTTTCATATTTTTAAATAAATAATAAGGCGAAACAAGGCTAAATAAGGTAACAAGGTTCAACTCAAGAAGTGAATTCACTAAATTCGCTTGGCAGCTCAGCTTCAAAAGTTTGCTTTTCTCCTTGCATATCAGTAAAAGTTAATTCTCTGGCGTGAAGCATAATTCTGCCAGGGTTTAGTTTGGTCTTTTCTTTGAATTTGTATAGATGGTCACCAACTATTGGATATTGGAGTGCAAAAAAGTGAACACGAATTTGATTTGTTCTACCAGTTAGAAGTTCAACTTCAATTAAGGTTGCTTTGTCGTATCGTTCAAGTACTTTGTAGTTTGTTAATGAAGGGCGCCCCTTTCCTGAGCCAGCTGGATGGGCAGCCATGCGACCGCCTTCAGCGCTACGGCCGATTTCAAAATCGATTGTTCCTGCGTCTTGAGTCAATTTTCCATGAACTAGGGCAGTATATTTCTTGGTAATGATTCTTTTTTGAAATTGACTTTTGTAATATTCAAATGAATCTTGATTGAAGGCGATTAGCATTATACCAGAAACATCTCTATCTAGTCTGTGAACAATACCAGGGCGAAAGGTTTGGTCATTCTTTTCTAAAGAAATTGAATCAGCAATTTTTCTGATTTTTGGATATTTTTTAACTAGCCAGTCAACTAAAGTCGGAACAGTTGAGGTCGGTGTTTCATGCACAAGTAGTTTTGCTGGTTTCTCGATGATTAAATAATCAGTATTTTTGTGAATGATTTTCGGAGTTAGGTTTTTTGGAAAAGGTTTCTCAAGCAACTTCTCTTTTAGTTGTTGAAGTTTGGACATTTTGGTCAATTCAATTTCTTTGCTTCTTCTTTCCATCTCTTCAGTTGGAGAAACTGAAACTTTGTCTTGTAGATGAAGAAATTGGTGGACTTTAGCTGGTTTATCATTTACCAAAATTAGGCCATTTAGGATGGCTTTTTTAATTTGACTACGACTCTGTTCGATTTTTTCAGTTAGGAATTTGTCCAGTCGTACGTCTACTTGTGTTTCATCTACAATAAAATGTTTCATATAGGCTTATACTAGCATGAATTGGCGAAATTTACAAGGTTAAACTAAGAACCCTCCGTATTACGAAGGGTTTTGTGATTTGTTTAGTGTTGAAGTCTTATCTTTTGATTGATAAGCCAGTTTTTTTGTCTACGAAGCGAGGAGAAGTGTTAACAGAATGTTTGGGTTTTGAAACGGGTGGAGGAGCTTTGGTTTTTGAGTTTCCGCTCATAGCGGCTAAAGCGATTCCTACTACTGCAAGAGTTTCCAAAATTGCCATTGTTTTCTCCGTTTTTGAAAGGAAGTGGTGAACTTCTTTTGTTTAGGGCTTCTTTGAAAAGAGAAAGAGATTGTAGTTGTCAATTCATATGATACCTCCTTTAATTATATATATTTATAAGGAACTGTTTCACTAGTATTGTATACTTTATATTAATTGTTATTAGTATTTACCAACATTGATTTTTTATAATTGTTTAATTTTAGGTTAAATTCTGGATTAAGTAATTTTCTGTTCGTAAATAATGACAGAATATGCTACAATTATTATATATGGAAAAAGAGCATGCTCTAATTCAACAGCTTAGAAAGATTGGTTTAAAGCAAAAAGCATCTGAAGTTTATGCTGCTCTTTTAGAATTAAAGGGGGCACACCCAAGTAGGGTTGCGGAGTACACTGGTTTAAATCGTAGTACTGTTTATAAGCTTTTAGTTGAATTGTCAATAAAGGGATTGGTAAGTGAATTGCAAAAAAAGGGTAAGTTATATTATCAAATTGAAAATCCAAAGCGTTTAGTTAAGTTTGCTAAAGATCAGGTCAAGTTGGCAGGTGAAAGATTGGAAAATGCAAAAAAAGCTTTACCAGATTTCGTTGAGTTAATACAATTATCGCCAGTTCGGCCTAAAATTCGTTTTGCTGATGGGTTAACAGGTTTGATGAGTTTGTATGAAAGTCATGTTTTGGAAAAAGAACCATATGAGATGCTTGGTATTAGTAATACAACTGAATTGACTAAAGTTTTCCCCAAAAAATTTGTATTGGATTACATTAATAAAAAAAAGAAATTAGGAATTGGTGGCCGGGCGATTTTTCCGGACTGTGAGAAAGATAAAAATTACTTAAAAGAATATTACAAGAATTATCCTAAGAAGATATTGCCTCAAATTAAATATGTCCCAGCGAAAATTTTTCCTTACAGAAATGAAATTACAATATACGGAAAAAACAAAGTTTCAATTATCAATTTTAAACAAAAGGATACAGTCGGAATAATCATCGAAGATCAAACTATTCATGATATGATGCGCATGATTTTTGAATTAGCCTGGACTGGAGCTACGGAATTTGCTAAACTTAAATAAGAGAAAAATAATAAAAGAATAACAATTTTATGAAAAAACTTCTTTTGGTGTATGCTTTAATTTTAGTTGTGGGAGTGGGTTTCTTGAGCGTAGATTTTGTGCAATCAAAATCCATGGCAGAGAGCCTAAGCGGAAAAATTTTACTTCAGGTTGAGGACAATGGTGAGGCCTGGTACGTGTATCCAGGTGAATTAACTCGTTATTATTTAGGAAGACCTGCAGATGCCTTTGATATTATGCGTGATTTAGGTTTGGGAGTAAGTGAAGCGGATTATACTCAATTCGATGGTACTGCTCCTAGTAATTTGGCTGGTAAAATCCTTCTTCGTGTAGAAGCTAATGGCGAGGCTTACTATGTTTATCCTAATGATCTGAAATTGTATTATCTTGGGCGACCAGCTGATGCCTTTGATATTATGCGTAGTTTAGGTTTAGGCATTACTAATGTTAACTTGGAAGAAGTTGCAGTGGCTCCAAAGTCTAAAACTGTGCTAACTGCATTGGATAATTTAATTAAGAGTGTTTACTCTTGTAGCGTTTGTGGTATGGGAGAAAAATGTGTAGCTGGAAGTTGTCAGGCTGTAGCTTTAACGAATACAAGTTACTGTGGAAATTTTGTCTGCGAGGCGGGGGAGTCGTACGATGGTTCAGCTCAAACTGGAAACTTTACTCAATGCGCAGTTGATTGCAGTGCGCCATGTACGGATGATAATTGCAATGAGTATGTTCGCGTAGATTGTGGTTGTAGCGAGTCCGCAGAACTTTCAGCGAGGCACGGTTGTGTATCTGACGCACCAGCTTGTACCAGTTGTGGAACTCAAGCAACTTTATTTCCTGAATTGTTATCCATTCAAACAGAAATTGTTAAATGCTTAGAAGATTATTTTCAGTTTAGACCAGCAAAGATGGTTTATAAGGTTTTTAATAACCCGACCTTGGACAAGTGCACCTTGCCCGAGGGTTGTGATGGATTTGAAGGTGGTTCTGGTGGTCCGGACTATGTGATGTTTCACAATCTAGATGGCTTTCGAGAATACAATCAAGTCGTGCCAACAAAGCCAGAACATTTAACGGCGGATGTACACGAAACAACTCACTATTTCCTGTATCAAATGTTGCATGGTGTCCCATCATGGTTTCATGAAGCAATTGCGATTCAAACCAATGAACGGTTAGATTGTACTGATAGACAAATGGAGCTTGGAGATTCTTATCTTAATGAAAAGGGAGTTAATACCGGTGGCATTGTTATGGGAAATGATAGATTTTTAGATTATGGTTTTTATAGAGATTTTCGTGACGGTAAGGTTAGTCTAACAACAGCACAAAAAGATAATCATTATCTTACTGCTTCATTGTTTTTAATGGGATTGAAGGAAGAATATAGCTGTGGATTTGAATGTGTTGGCGATACAGTTATTAAACTGAAGGAATTTGAACAAACTCAATGTCGAACGGGCTCAGGTTCAAACTGTGCTATTAGTAATTATCAGGACACTTGGGGACTTGGCTGGCTTGATGGTAGCGAATTAAAAGCCAATAAAGTGATTAAACAAAAGTTTGAGGATGTGATTGGTAAAGATATTTCAAGTTTACTTGATTTGGTTGGTTTGGATTATTAAATTCAATTTATGATATTGTAGGGACCGCATACCGTGCGGTCCCTTTTTATCCAAAACAACCGTGGTTTTATTCACTAGAGTTGCTAATTTAAGTAAAATCTATTATAATAGTTATAGAAATTTGAAACTAGAAAATAGAAACTTTAGTAGTGGGGAGTTGTAAAATTACTTAAATAGTACAATTTTTATATTCCTGTATTTTTATTATTTTAAACTTATGGAACAAACTTACATTAAAGATTTTTCAGAAAAATTAGATCAGGAGGTTTTAATCAAAGGCTGGGTTTATAATTTCCGTTCATCTGGCAAGATTGCGTTTTTACAAGTTCGTGATGGTTCCGGATTTACGCAGGCAGTTGTAGCAAAAGATTCAGTTGACGAGGATTCTTGGCAGGTCATTGAACAAATGATGCAAGAAAGTTCAGTTGAAGTTGTAGGTACCGTTTCGAAACATCCGAAAAAGGAAGAGTACGAACTTCAAGTCAAAAAATTAAATTTTATCCAAAGATCTGAGGAATACCCAATTGGTAATAAAGAGCACGGGCCGGATTTTTTGATGGAAAATAGACATCTTTGGTTGCGTTCACCAAAACAAGCTGCTATTCAAAGGGTTCGAACTACAGTAATCATGGCAACTTATGAATTTTTCTTGGAAAAGGGATTTACTAAAATCGATTCTCCGATTCTAACGCCTGCTGCTTGTGAAGGAACAACCGAGCTTTTTGAAATGGAGTACTTTGATCTTGGGAAAGCTTATCTTTCTCAAAGTGGTCAATTATATTTGGAAGCAGCAATTGCTTCATTCGGCAAAGTATTCGACTTCGGCCCGACTTTTCGTGCGGAAAAATCCAAAACTCGTAGACATTTAACAGAATTTTGGATGATGGATGCGGAAATGGCTTTTTATGATCATGAAATGAGTATGCAACTGCAAGAAGATCTGATCTGTTACATTGCAAAATCAGTTTTAGAAAAAAATAAAGCAGAATTAGAAATTCTAGAACGTGATGTGTCAGCTTTAGAAAAAATCACTGCTGGTTTTGAACGATTGACTTATAAACAAGCACTTGAAGAATTAAAAACCAAAGGTTCAGACATCAAAGACGGAGAAGATCTTGGTAATGATGACGAGGATTTAATTATGAAGGATAGAGACAAGCCAATCTTTATTGAAAAATGGCCAGCTGAGATCAAAGCTTTTTACATGAAAAGAGATAAAGATAATGAAGATATTGCTTTGTGCTCGGATGTGATTGCGCCAGAAGGTCATGGTGAAATTATTGGTGGATCACAGCGTGAGGATGATTATGAAACTTTAGTTAAACGAATAAAGGAACATAAATTACCGCAAGAAGCATTTGACTGGTATTTAGATTTAAGAAAATATGGTTCAGTCCCACATTCAGGTTTTGGTTACGGCTTAGAGCGAATTGTGGGTTGGATGTGTGGTACGAAACATGTGAGGGAAACAATTCCTTTTCCGAGGACTATTAATCGTATATATCCTTAGAAATTGAGTACTGACAAATGCTGATATATTGATAACTGATTTGTAAAATTGTTTTTAGCATAATCAGTAAATCAGTACGATCAGTAATCATTTATATGAAGAAATGGCAAATATTAGTTGGAGTAATAATTATTGTTTTAATCGTAAATGGTTTGTTTTGGTTATGGCTTGGTCAAGATAGTACACCCGTTGTGAAAGTTGATTTTGAAAAGATGAAGGAGTTTAAAAATGATTTGATAGAATTTCAATACCCAAATAGTTTGATTTACAATGAAACTGATAGTGGGGCTATGTGGTTCAATTCAATTGATCAAGGCGTGATGATTTTTTATGATACTTTTGAGCGTGACGCAGAATTAAATTTTGAATCTCAATTTAATAAAAATGTATTGGGTGGTCAAGTTTGTCCAATCAAGTCCCAAAAGAATAATTACGTGTTGTATTATGAGTGCAAATATTTAAAATCTGTGTTTACAATAATTAATTTCGAAAAAGATGATCACTTAGTGGTTTTAGGATTAAATCATAATTATTTTTCTGAGGATGATATTAATTTGATAATATTAAGTTTAAACACACAGTAAAACACGGAAAACACAAGAACACAGAAAACACAGTAAAAACAGCAAAACACGGAAAACACCTACAAAAACAGTTTCGTGATTTGGTATATTCATGGTTTCGTGATTTCGTGTATTCGTGGTTTCGTGATTTTTAATATGAATAGAACATTAGCAGGAGAAACTGCAAACAAACAGGGGGAAGAAGTTTTAGTTAAAGGTTGGGTTAATGCTCGACGTAATATGGGTAAGATTGCTTTTGTTGACTTACGTGATCGAAGTGGTTTACTTCAAGTTGTTTTAGTGCCAGCGGAATTAGACGAAGAGTCTAATGAAATTTTAAAAGACATTCGACCGGAATTTGTTTTGGAAATTCAGGGAGTTGTTAATGAACGTGGGGAAAAGCAAAGAAATCCAGACATGGCCTCAGGCGGTGTTGAGGTTTTGGCTAAGTCAGTTAAAGTTTTGTCTAAATCTAAGACTCCACCATTTGAAATTGATAATGAAGAACGACAAGCTAAGGAAGATTTGCGATTGCAATATAGATATTTAGATTTGCGTCATGATCGCATGCAAACCAATATGGTAATGCGTTCAAAAATGATGCATTTTGTTAGAAATTATTTAAATGAGCAAGGCTTTATTGAAATTCATACCCCAATATTATCCAAGTCAACCCCTGAGGGCGCACGAGATTATTTAGTGCCTTCTCGAGTTCATCCGGGAAAGTTTTTTGCTTTACCTCAAGCACCACAACAGTATAAACAACTGTTAATGGTTGCAGGTTTAGAAAGATATTTTCAAATTGCGCCTTGTTTCCGTGACGAAGATTCTAGAGCGGATCGTAGTCCTGGAGAATTTTATCAAATTGATATAGAAATGTCCTTTGTTGATCAGACAGAAATATTAGATTTAGTAGAAGGGATGTTCACTGATATGGTCAAAGAGCTTTGGCCAAACAAAAAAGTAACAGAAACACCTTGGCCACGATTGCAATACGATGATGTTATGAAAAAATACAAAACTGATAAGCCTGATTTGCGAAAGAACAAGGAAGATTTGAACGAATTAGCATTCGCTTGGATTTTGGATTGGCCACTTTTCATAGAACAAACAGAGAATGACTTTTTTCATGGAGCTGGACAGAAGTGGGGCCCAGCACATAATATGTTTACTCGACCAAAGGAAGAAGATGTTGGTCTTTTAGATTCAGACCCAGGAAAAGTTAAGTCTTACCAACATGATTTAGTTCTTAACGGAATTGAAGTTGGTGGTGGAGCTTTAAGAATTTATGATGCCAAACTTCAAGAAAAAGTATTTGAGTTAATTGGTTTTGATGATGAGAAAAAGAAACAATTCTCACATTTACTTGAAGCATTTGAATATGGCGTACCGCCACATGGTGGAATTGCCCCAGGCTTTGATAGGTTGTTGTCCATCCTGCAAGGAGAGCAAAATATTCGTGAAGTTATCGCTTTCCCGTTAAACTCCGATGCTCGTGATCCTTTGATGGATGCACCATCTGGGGTTGACAAGGCTCAGCTTGATGAGTTGGGCATAGACTTAAAAAAGAAAAAATAAACATATGCGTTTATCTGTCCTGCAAAAACATATTTTATCGAGGTGCTATAATAGCCGGAGAGCGAAGATAGATAGAAATGTTTTTTTGAGTTTTTATCAGAAACAGGGCAGGGCAAAGAAAGAATTGCAAGTAAAAGTGATAACTGGGAGTATTGAAAGCTTGATTGATAAAGAATTAATGATTGGCTATGGCGTTAGGACATCACATAAGTGGTTTATCAAGCAAGTTAGTTTAACCAATAAAGGGAAGAAGCAGGCCAAGAAATTGATTGGTGAACAGTTGTCATTGAAATTAAAATAATTATGTACGAAATAAAAACAGAAAAATTCAACGGCCCATTAGATTTATTATTGCAACTAATTGAAAAACAAAAATTGGAGATTACAGAAATTACGCTTAGTCAAGTTACAGATCAATATATTCAGTACCTGGAGGGCATGGAAAATAAGCAGGCAGACGAACTGGCAGACTTTTTAGTGATAGCAGCCAGATTGTTGCTTCTAAAATCAAAGGCTTTGTTGCCATATCTGGAACAAGAAGAAGAATTGGACGATTTGGAAAAACAATTAAAAATGTACAAAGAGTTTATTGATGCTTCCAAAAAGATTCAGGAGTTGATCGGTCAAAAAAGATTTACTTTTTCACGACAAAAGCCAATTGCGAGAACGGAGATAGAATTTTCACCACCCCAGGAGTTAAAGGTACACAATCTGAAAGAATCTTTGCTAATTATTCTTAGACGTTTAGACCCACTGGTTAAATTACCTCGGCAAATGATGGAAAAGACCGTTAGTCTACAACAAACAATTTTTGATATTCAAAAGTACTTGAAAACAAAAGGGAAAATGGGATTCAATCAAATAATGACAGACTCAAAAAGTAAAACAGAGGTCATTGTAAATTTTTTAGCACTTTTGGAGTTAGTAAAACAACGACATTTAAAATTAAAGCAAACTAAAAATTTTGAAGATATAATTATTGAGAAAATATAGTTACGGATTACGGATTTGCCCGGATATACGGATTGACTTAGAGATTTAGTAATAGCAGTCTTTAATTAGATCTGTACATCCGTAAATATCAGTAATCTGTACATGTATGAAAACAAAAATAGAAAGTTTATTATTCATTTCCAGCAAACCTTTGACAGCTAAATCAATTGTTAGTTTTTTGACAAAACAAGGTGAACAAATAACTGCACAGCAGGTTCTAGAAATAGTCGAAGATTTAAAACAAAAATATAACCGCCCTGAAAGTGGTGTTCAGTTGGTACAGGCAGGGAATGAACTACAAATGACTACTAATCCTGATGTGGCAGAAATTATTAAAAAGTTTTTGAAAGATGATATTACCGGTGAACTAACTCCAGCTTCACTGGAAACATTGACGGTGGTAGCTTATCGTGGGCCAATTACCAAACCCGAGTTAGAGCAAATTAGGGGAGTAAATTGTAGTTTAATTATCCGCAACTTATTGATTCGTGGACTAATCACTTTTGAAACGAATAAAAATAGCGGACAAAATAGTTATGAAGTGACAATTGATTTTCTAAAACATTTAGGTTTAAATAACGTTAAAGAATTACCTGACTACGAAAGATTAAGTAAAGTAGAAAATCTTGAGCAATATTTAGAAAATAAATAACTATAAAAAATATGGGATTTGATTCACAAAAAGGAGTCGGTGGTGGAGATAAACATAATGCAGGGGTTTATGATTTAAATGAAATGGCAGCTCAAAGTCCAGAGTTTGCTGAGGCTCTCGCCGATGCCAAGAAAAAGGAAGCTGAAAAAAAAGCAGCTGAGGCTGCGGAAAGAAAAAAACACCAAGTTCAGTTTATGAAGATTCCAGAGGAAATATTAAAGTTGCGTAAAAAGGTCGAAAAGAAAAAAGAGCAAGATTTAACCTCTGTTCGAGAAGAGATTGACGCGATTGATGACATTTCGGTAACCGCAGAAATGCATGCTATGCCAAAAGACAGAGTTAGTCCGGAAGTAAGTCATCCTGCCAGGGTTTTTAATATTAAGGAAATGGCTGCGGAAAACCCAGAATTTGCAGCCGCTCTTGAAAAAAGAAAGCAGGAACAATCTGAACAAAGGGCAGCTGATCAAGCAGAAAGAGAGAAGCATTATGCTAGAGAAATGCCAGCTGTTCGTCCAGAAGATTTAAATTAACAGAATTAGATGTTATTAAATATTATTATTACCTTATTATTGCTACAACCATTTAGTAATATCTATTCTTCGGATATTTCTTTTTTTGATATCAAGGCAAGGGCGGAGCATGAACCACCGCAAAGAATCAATATACAAAATATAGGAGTGGAGGTTGCTGCTGATCGTTTTGTGGCAATTGATATTAATAGCGGAAAAGTTCTATTGCAAAAAGATAGTAATATTCAACAACCCATTGCGAGCATTACTAAATTAATGACCGCCTTAGTTATACTTGATAAGCAACCTGACTGGCAATTGGAAGTGGAAATGCAACAGTCTGATGAAACAGTTGGTGCGTATCCTCATTTGTATCGTGGTGAGAGAGTCTCTTTTACTGATTTATGGAAGGCGGGACTGGTTACTTCAGATAATAATGCTATTAAGGCAATGATTCGTGGATTAGGATTAGGCCAAGCAGAGTTTGTTGATTTAATGAATGAGAGAGCAGAACAAATGCAAATGTACAATTCTCGTTTTGCTGATCCAACAGGTTTAAATGAAGGTAATATCTCTACAGCGTTGGATGTTTCTCGTTTAGTACATTTGGCAATGCAAAGAAATGAGATTCGCGAATCAGTTTTGCAGTCAAAATATAGTTTTAAAATTTTGAATAATGGTAAAACTCGGAAGATTAATAATACCGATATATTGGTCAGTAGTTTTTTGAATAGTGCTAAGTATGGATATGAATTAATTGGTGGCAAAACCGGTTTTTTGAATGAAGCAGGTTATTGTTTGGCTGTAGAAATTGCCCACGAGCAACATTCTATTGCTATAGTTGTTTTGAATAGTCCAAGTATTAATCAACGTTTTCAGGATGTTAAAGTTATTGCTGACTGGGTATTTTCAAATCATAAGTGGAAATAAAACACAGAAAACACAAAAGCACAAAAGCTATACAAAAAGTTAGGATAAGATATTATGACTCAAGAGTATAAGGAAAAGCTTAAACAAAAAATGAACAGTTTTGTTCACTTCGTATATGATGCGACCTTAAATTTTCCAAAGCAAGAAATATATTCAAGTGTGTCTCAATTTCGGCGTGCTGCCTTATCGGTTGTTTTAAATTATATTGAGGGATATGCTCGAAGAAGGATAGCGGTTCAGTATAATTTTTTTGAAATATCCTATGGATCTTTAAAAGAAGCACGATTTCTTTTAAAATTTTCTTTAGAAAGAGGATATATTACAGATGAAGAATTTCAAAGAGGGGATGTCTTAGCAGATGAGATAGGGGCAATGTTATGGAAAGAATTAACGGATATTAGTAATTCAATGAATAAATAATTTCCATCAAAAGTTTCAGGTTGAGTTTTTGTGTTTTCTGTGCTTTTGTGTTTTTGTGTGTATGTTAGACGCAGTTTACAATTTTTTCTCACAATTTCCAGACTGGCTGGCAACATTTTTATTAGCGATGCTTCCAATTACAGAATTAAGGGGTTCAATACCATTTGCGATTGGTTATTTTCATATGGCGCCGTGGTTAGCTTTCGTTATATCAGTTTTGGGAGATGCTATTCCAGCAATATTGATTGTTTGGTTTTTGAAACCTTTGTCTGGTTGGCTAAGTAGGCATTTTAAAATCTTTGAACGGTTTTTTAATTGGTGGTTCAATAAAGTTGTTAAAAAGTTTGAAAAGAAATACCAAAAATATGGTGAATGGGCATTAATGATCTTTGTGGCGATTCCTTTGCCAGTTACAGGAGCCTGGACCGGTGCTGCAGCTTCATTTCTATTTAAAATTCCTCGAAAAAGAGCTTTAATTTTTATTTTTATGGGTATAGTTTTGGCAGGAATTATTGTGACAGTAATATCGACAGGAGTATTTGCATTTTTATGAAAATAGGAATAGATTGTCGAAAATTTTATGACAGTCAGCAGAACGCAGGTGCTGGAATTGAAAGGTATACTTACCATTTAGTGAGAAATCTGCTATATCAGGATACTGTAAATCAGTATACTTTATTTTTTTATAGTGATATTTCACCTGAAACCATCCACAAGATTAAAGGTTCAAATCCACGTATAAAAATTGTAAAAATGTTTCGTGCCAGTTCAAAGCTTCCGTTGTGGGATAATCATATTAACTTCACTCGACTGCTATTAAAGGAAAAACTGGACCTAACAATTTTTCCAGCGAATGTTATTCCTTTATTTTATAACAAAAAATCGTTATTGGTAGTTCATGATTTAGCAATTTATTTATTTCCGAAGTGGTTTCCAGAGAAACAATGGTTTTCCACAAGAATTTTGGTTCCTCGTAGTATCAAAAAAGCCAAAATAATAGTATCTATTTCTCAAAGCACAAAAAAAGATTTAATAAAGTTATTCAAAGTTAATCCTGAAAAAATAAGAGTGATTCATCCAGGGATTGTAGTTAAAGACACTTACTTTGAAGAAGAAATAAAAAAAGTCAAAAATAAATTTGACATCAAGGGTGATTATTTGTTATTTATTGGAACTATAGAGCCAAGAAAAAATATTTTGAATTTAATTAAGGCTTTTTCGAATTTTTTGTTTGAAAATGAAGAAATGAATGTTTCCTTAATACTGGCTGGTATTAAAGGTTGGAAATTTAAACCGGTTTTTCGACAGTTGAATGAAATAAATAAGCGTTTGACAACTTCAAGAATTAAATATGTAGGAAAGATTAGCAACAGAGAGAGAAACATCTTACTGAAAAGTTGCCAAGCTTTTGTTTTTCCTTCCCATTATGAAGGATTTGGTTTTCCTGTATTGGAGGCCATGGCCTTGGGTGCTCCAGTCATAACGGCGAACAATTCATCTTTGAAGGAAATTGCTGAGGATGCTGCAGTTTTGATTGACAGCAAGGACGTGAATTCAATACGTCGTGCCGTTAAACAAGTTTTGGAAGATAAAATTTTGCGCCAACGCCTAGTTAGTCAGGGGAGACAAAGATCGGGTAAGTTTAGCTGGGAAATAACAGTAAAAAAATTTATGACTTTATTAAAATAGTGCCTTTGGTGGCACTATTTAGTAGCTACAAATCAAGAGTGATTATGTTTATCTCTGGTGGATCAAATAATCGCGCGCGAGTACCAGTTTCTCCCAGACCGCTTGAAATATATAGGACGGTCTGTTTTATTTTAAACAAACCTTTGTCAAAAGGTCTACCGAGTTCAGTCGGTAATGATGGAACGGATCCTAACCAGGGTAATCTGATTTGTCCGCCGTGAGTGTGGCCAGATAAAATTAAATCAAAAATTTCAGATTCTTTGTCCAATATTATATCTGGGTTATGACAAAGAAGAATGTTTGGTGTTCGTGGGTCCAAATTGTATTTTGCAACATGGAGATTATCTTTTTGTGTCCAGATATCAGGAATACCGGTAAGATTGAAATCGTTTTTATCAACACTTATTTTGGCAGTTTTATTATCAAGAATCTCAATGTTCCATTTCTTAAATAATTCTCTTAAGGTTTTAGTTTTGTCTTTGTGCCTGGGGGCTCCTTCATAGGCTAACCCGAACTCATGGTTTCCAGTTACTGCGAATATGGGATATTTTTTGCTAAGTTTTTCTAGCGGTTGAAGATAGTAGGCGTATTTTTCTTTTCCCAGAATATAGTCGCCACCTAGTAGGATTAGGTCTGGTTCGTAGTTGTCTATTTTTTTGACGACACGATTAATAAAAAAAGATTTTTTATATCGACCAACATGGAGGTCGGAAATTAAGGCGATTTTGATATTTTCTTTTTTGTCAGTTTGTTTCAGGTCCAAGTTGATTTGTTTGGTTCTGATAATTTTTGGTTCTATGAAACTACCATAAAGAACAAGAACAAAACATGTAAGCAGAATAACAAGAAAGCAAATACGGATAAGTTCAGATTTACGAGTTTGTTTTTTGGGATAAAAAAAAGAACGTATGATAATATACATCCAATAAGCTGAAAAAAATAGGGTGAAGAAAATAATTGAGTCAAAAACAAACCACATAATTTTCAAATTTGAATTTTTAAGATTAGAGTCCCTCAAGTTAAGAGTGGTACCGGGGGGCGGGATCCCGAAGGGACACGTTGAACCGCCGAAGACAAAGGTCGAGTCACTTGGGGACGACCTTAGGGTTATGATTCCTACGCTCTAACCAACCCCGAAGGGGCCCCTTTGGGGCTGAGCTTTTTGGTGGCATTTTTCTAGTATAAATAGTTTATCGGTATAACCAGAAGGTTTTTTAAGATAATATTCACGTTTATAGGCTGTTGATTTGTTGTTGTACTCTTCAAAGTAAATTATTTTCCAAGGTCTTCTATGTTTTGTAGATTTAACGTGACCAGCATTGTGCTTATTCAATCTATGACTAAGATTAATTGAAGTACAGCCAATATAAAATCCTTTGTCTTTAAGACTTTTAAGAAAGTAAACTTTGTAGGAGTCCATTTTTTATTTAGTTTCTATTTTTTTGGTACCGGGGGGCGGGATTGAACCGCCGACCTTAGGGTTATGATTCCTACGCTCTAACCAACTGAGCTACCCCGGCATAAAATTGTTTTGGGAGATCTATTTAAAAATGATTCCTACGCTCTAACCAACCCCGAAGGGGCCCCTTTGGGGCTGAGCTACCCCGGCATACTCCGGGCAAGGCCCGGCACAAAAAGACTCACAGCTCAGGGTACAAAGGGTATTTGTTATCTGAACCGTGAGTCTTTTTTATATAAAGTTTAGATTTTGGTAGCGGGGACTGGACTCGAACCAGTGACCTCCAGGTTATGGGCCTGGCGAGCTGCCAACTGCTCTACCCCGCGATAAATTTAATTCTAGCTTGATTTTTCACTTGAGAATATGCAACGATACAAAGTTAATATGTTGTGCGAATATTATAATGTAAAATGAATACTTTGTAAAGGCTTTTTTGGTTAGCCTTGAGAAACCTTATAGTAAGAGTTACCAAGGTATGGTGCCGCGGGCCGGAATCGAACCGGCATGGTATTGCTACCGCTGGATTTTGAGTCCAGTGCGTCTACCAATTTCACCACCGCGGCATGTTTAGTTTTTAAGCAAACTTGAAATTGCGTAAGTTGTATACATATTATTGAGCGTTCAGCGCGCCTGCCTGCCGGCAGGCAGGTCTACCAGTTCCGCCACTTGACCTAAAACAATTTAAATTAACTGTAATCAAGTATATAGTAAAAAAACACAGTTGTCAAAGTCTAAAATTTAGGGTATAATGTTATTAGAAGTGAGCTTCATAATTTTTTGTTTTATGGCAAAAGTTGTTGCTGTAGTTAATCAAAAAGGAGGAGTGGGTAAAACCACAACGGCTGTGAATTTAGGGGCATACTTAGCTGAACATGGTAAGTATGTACTTTTGGTTGACTTGGATCCACAAGCAAATGCCTCTTCTGGTTTGGGGATTGATTATCAAAACATTAACAAGGGTATTTACGAGGCAATTTCTGGTGAATATTTATTAAGAGAGGTTTTACATCCAACTGACCATGTCGGCTTTCGCGTGGCGCCGGCCACTCCAGGTCTGGCTGGTGCAAATGTAGAATTAGTAAATGTGGAAAATCGTGAATTTTGTCTATCTCAAGCCATTTTAGAGGTGCGTGGTGATTATGATTATATATTAATTGATTGCCCACCATCTTTGGGGCTTTTAACTTTGAATGGTTTAGTTGCTTCTGACTATGTTTTAATCCCAATCCAAGCTGAATATTACGCTTTGGAAGGTTTAGGTCAGTTGATAAGTACGATTAACTTGGTTCAGGAAAATTTGAAACCAGAGTTATCTATTCTTGGTGCGGTGATTACCATGTTTGATAAAAGAATTCGTTTATCGGATCAAGTTATGCAAGAATTATATAAATTTTTCCCAGATAAAATTTTCAGAACTGTTATCCCGCGCAATGTACGCTTAACTGAGTCACCAAGTCATGGTAAGTCGATTTTACACTATGACCCATCTTCAAAGGGTGCCCGGGCATATCAAAAGCTAGCTCGTGAGATGATTGAAATTATTTAAACAAAAAATAAAATAAAAATTATGGTCAAAGTAACAGGATTAGGTCGAGGGCTTGGCTCTTTAATACCAAAAAAAATACCAGCTAATATTATTTCTGATAAGAATAAGGATTTTTTAGTAACTGACGATTTGCAAAGGATTTTACAAATACCAGTAGATGATGTTGAAGCGAATCCAATGCAGCCCCGCAAGACATTTGCTCATGAAGATCTGGAGGAGCTGATGGAATCTATAAAAGTACATGGAATAATTCAGCCGATAATTGTAACTAAAGTAACTGATGGCTATCAATTAATTGCTGGAGAAAGAAGATTAAGATCGGCAAAAATTTTAGGTTTAAATACCGTGCCGGCAATAGTTCGTGAGGTTGAAGAACAGGACAAATTGGAATTAGCTATAATTGAAAATGTGCAACGAAAAAGCTTGAACCCAATTGAGAAAGCAATAGCTTATGAGCGATTGATGGATGAGTTTGGGTTATCGCAAGAAGATGTTGGGGTAAAATTGGGAGTTAGTCGTTCCGCAGTAGCTAATACTATTCGATTTTTGTCTTTAGCGGCGAAGGTCCAAGGAGCTTTAGTAGAAGGTATAATTTCAGAAGGCCATGCCAAAGTTATTGCCGGTTTGGAGGATGAAAAAGAACAATTAAAACTATTGGACAAAATTATTCAATCTGATTATACTGTTCGTGATGTGGAAAATATAAGTAAAAAAACAGGACCAAAAATAGCAAGGGCTAAAAAGGTAGATCCATTATTAGAAGAAAAAGAAGATATTCTCCGAAGTCGACTAAATACCAAAGTTAATATAAAGAAAAGTGGCGGGCAGGGTAAAATTGAAGTTGAATTTTATTCAGAAGAAGAATTAGAATCTATTGTAAATAAAATTATTGAGTAAAGAAATTCTTATGAACAAGATATTACTTGGAGGGTTATTAATTTGTTTGTCATTAAGTTTGGTCGGCTGTGAAAAAGCAGACAATCCAAACGTTTTTGAAATTAATGAAAAAACAATAAAAGTATTAGTGAAGGGTTGGCAGTTGTATACCAATCCAGCCTTTCGTTATGAATTACGCTTTCCAAAAGGTTGGATAGTTTGGGATAGTGGCGAGGATGGTTTAATTTCTCGGTTTCAGCCGGAGAATAATAGTGAAGATTCAGTAAAGATTATGGGTTATACCAACTGGAAAGAGAAATACACATTAGAAGAGTTCTATGAAAATCGATTTGAAAATTTATTCACTGCAGGTTATGAGAGTGAAGAAATAGAAATTGATAATGAAAAGGCCATTTGGTTCAAGCAGGTGAAGGATCGTATGGAGGCCCGACCAGGAAAGTTAGTTGATGTTATTGCCGTGAATCTAAATGACCGCATTATTGAAATTGAAATACGTAATGATTTCGATGACTCCAAAGTCATAATTAACAGTTTAAGCTTTTACGGTACCAAGACAATTTTGATTGATTAAAAATGGGATAAAAATTAAAGAGTCAGGATCTGAGGATCCTGACTCTTTTGATTAGTCATTTGTTGAGGCCAAGCGGATAATTCGTACATGATTGCTTGGTTGACTGGACTTTACTTGAAGCATGCCATCCTGGTAGGCTTCAAAAGTTGTTCCACTTTTCGGATGCCTTTCCAGTAGAGCAAAAACTTCATCTCCAGAACTCTTTACCCGAAAAAGGATATTTTTTTGAAAGTACCATTTCCAGTGTTGGCCTTTTTTAAGTTCAAAGACATTGTAAATGACGCCTGGTTTGATGTAGGTATCGAAGATTTTGTCATCAACGTAGTCATAGTCGTGTCCAATGGGTAGAGGACTTGTTATAACACGGACCTCTTCTTGACCATGTTCTGAGATTTCTACACTGTTTTTCATGATGCCATTGACACACCAACTGACAAACCAGATTCCACCACCTAAAATTGCCAGGGAAAGCATTAGGCTCATAAGTACTTCTAGTCCACCGCCCTTTGATTTTGCCGAAGCTGTGGTAGGTTTTGTCGGTTTATCCGTGGTAGCCTTGTCTGACCCAGCTGTATCAGTTGGTGAGGGTGAATCATTTACCTTTGTTAGGTTAATGAATAGCATGATCAGTCCAGCAACTCCCAGCGCGCAAGGTATGGCCAGCTTGTACCACAGGTCTCCTTCAGCCCAGGCCGATTCAATGCCAATCAAACATATTCCAGCCAATAAAAGTATGAAAATAGGGCCTCTAAACTTAGCGGCAAGCGGATTCCTCATTAACCGCCTCCTTTTTTACTAAGATCGACCAGCATGTTTTCCACTTGAGGAAGCAAACTACCGATATTGGGTAGCATTACAACCTTAGAGCTGGAACTTGTCCCGATTGCCTCGTATGCTTTAATTGTGTCAGCCGTTAGCCAGGCTTTTGCCACGCTGGCTGGTGGTAATTCGTCAAAACCGTAAGCCTTTGCTAAAACTTCCATTTTGGCGGCCAGAGCTTCAGCTTCATGTCTGGTTACTACAATTTGCAGCTTAGCCTTTTCAATTTCCACTGCTTGCTCATCTTCTACTGCTGCCAGTTGAAGGCGGGCGGTTGCTTTGGCTCGGAGAGCCTCAGCGTCAGCAGTGTTGGCCAGCTCAATTCTTTTGTTAAGAGAAAGATCGGTGATTTCGATTGGTAAGCCCCTAGTCTCCAGATTTTTGCTGACAAGATCTTTTATTGTATTGATGAGTGTTTGCTGAACACTCATTACTGTAGAGATAGTCATTTTTTCAATTTCTGCTTTGAGGTGTTGTTGCACAACGTCTTTGAGCATGCGTTGTATGGTTTTATGATCTATTTTTCCGTCTGTGCTGACTTCATAAAAACCTTCTAATGTTTGATCTGTTTTTTTAGGATCAGCACTAAAGCTGGTTTTATAGACAATACTAATTTCGTTAGTTTGTACTTCAATGACTCCAGTTTTAGTGTAGTCAATTTTTCCAGCAGTTGCTTTGGTTCCATTTTGGCCATTGGTATCAGTTCTGCAGTTGATAACCATGTTTTCAATGTCAAAACTCTGTCTTTGAATGGCGATAACATCCATTATTTGTATGAACGGATACCAGAAAAATCCTAGTCCCGGACCTCTGATCTCACAAGCATCTGATCCCCATTTTCCGAGGATGGTCACGGTTCCTGATTTGGTTAAACAATAACAATGAGCTAGCCAAAAAGCAATTATCAGAGCAAAGACAACAATACCAGAGATCCAATGTATTGCACTGAGACTACCCAGTGTGAAAAATTGTGAAAACATTATATACCTCCATGTTTTTAATGAACCTTGTTGGACTGATTATATTAACTTATTTGCCTATAGTTGTCAATATTAAAAAAACTCCCACTTAAAAAGCAGGAGTTTTTTTAATATTTTCTTTTTTATATATTTCCACCAATAAATCTTACAATAAACTGAATTATCAGATAGCTGCTGAAAATTACAGCCAATCCGATCACTGCCCAGACCATGGTTTGTGTGCCTTTCTTTACATAGTCTTCACGGCCAGCAGAAATCAGCCAGAGGCTACCACCATAGATGAACATTACCAGGGCTATAGATCCAGTTAGGCCTATCAAGAAGGTGATTACATTTCCGATTACTTCATAGGGGTTATCGGTATTCATGAAGTTTGGTAGGTTTGTTACGGGAACTTCACCACCGCCAGCAATTGGTTGAGTACATTTATTGTCAGAGCCACATTTACCTGATTTACAGGAAGCATCTCCACCAACGCCTGGTGCACAAAGTGCGCCACCTGCGCCTTTATCTGTGCATTTATTACCTGTAACGTCACAATACTTGCCTTCACCACAACCAGTTGCAGTACATGCACAAATGGTCTTTTTGACGCCACCTACATCTTTTTCTACACACTTATGATTTGCCGGACACATTTCATCGCCACCAGTTGTTGTAACGCAATCTTTACCAGCTTCTACGTCTGCTGTGCAAGTGGTTGCGTTTTCACACCAGGCAGTACTGACACAGTCGCTATGTAATTTACAAGTGCCTCCAGCTATGGATTTTGCTTTACATTCCTGATCTTCAATAACACAATATTGTTCTGCTCCAGGTTCTTGACCACAGTGTGAATTATCGGTGCAAGCGCATAGAGAAACACCAGTAATACAGATATCACTTTTACACATAGTTCCGAGGTAGGTTGAGCAATTTACACCTCCAGTGATTTTATCTTTACATTTTTTATCACCATTAAAATCACAGTATTGTTCACTGGAGCATTCATCATGCTTGGCACAAGTTTTTGGTGCAGCTGGAGCATCGCCAGGTGATCCTTGAGGTTGAATTGCGTCTTCGCAAGTTTTGTTTTGAGGATTACAGTTGTTAGATAAACACATGGTGCTGTAGTCACAAGGGGTTTCACCTGTGCCTAATTGCGGAGTACATATCTTTTGAATATCATCACAAAAAAATCCTTGGGAGCACTCATTGCTACTGGTTTGAGGTGTGCAGGTATCATTTTCTCCTTTAGAACCATATGTTTGTTCTGGAGTTGGGGGTGGCGTCTCGCCAGGGGCACCTTGAGCTTGAACTGCGTTTTCGCAAACATGGACAAGGTCATTACAGTTGTTTGAAAAGCACATGTAGTTTTGCTCACAGGCTCCATTAGTTCCTTGTTGAGAGATACATTCTTTGGGACTCGGAGGCTCACCACAATATAAACCTGATGTACAGTCATTTTTTCCAGCCTCGGAAAAAGTTTGACAAGCAGCATTTGTACCTTTATCACCATATGCTTGCTGTGGTGTGGGTTCAGTTTTACAATCTGGATCACAACCATCTTCAGCAGTATTATTTCCGTCATCGCAATCTTCACCTACGTCAAGTATAGAGTTACCACAAGCCTCTATTATACAAACATTTGAGCAACCATCACCAGCAACAACATTACCATCATCACAGCCTTCTCCTGCATCATGTACACCATTACCGCAATTTGCAGGAGCGGCAGCAAGTTTACAGTCGTTTTTGCAAGCATCAGCCTCTTCTTTGTTTCCGTCATCACATTCTTCGGTTCCTTCTTTATTACCATTTCCACAAATTGGAGTTTGAGGAGCAGAGCAACTATTTGAACCACAACCATTTTGTGATAAACAGGCGTTAGTTAGTGCATTGTATTCAGCTAATTGAGGATCACCTTGCTCAAAGGATTCCGCATTTTTTATATAATTTTGTAAATCACTTGGGATGCTGTTGAAGCAAGCGTTGGGGTCAGATGTACAGCATTGTTGCTGTTGGTCGTTACCATGCATAACTTGATACATTTCGCTTTCTGGTGCAGGTGGTGGGGGCGGTGGAGGTGGTGGATTAAGATCCTGTTCTTGTTTTGCTTCTTGCTCTTGGGTTGGCTCAGTGCATTTGCTTGTTGTACAAGTACCAGAAATACATTGAGCTGCTTCGTTGCAGGTTTGTTCACTAGCCAGTTTTTCAATGCATTTATTCATGTCGGCTGGTGTTCCACCAATTATATCAGTCTTACAAAATAGACCTGGTTGACATTGACCGTTATTACCCTCATTTGTACAGATTTCACCTTTGCCAGGCAAGGTTGGACCGCCTTGATTTGGTGGCGGAGCTGGTGGTTCTGTACATTTGTTGTTATTGCATTTGTTAGATAAACATTGGTTACCATTACCACAGTCAGCATTAAGTGTTCCTTTGTCAAAACAAATTTTAGGACTGAGATAGGTAGCACAGAATTGATTATTCTGACAATTAGAATCTGAAGTACAACTTTCAGGCGGGTCGCCATTTGGCGCTGCCTCACAGTTAGCATCGCCTGCTGAACAAGCATGTGTGTTTAAACAGGCGTCGGCAAGTGCATTGTATTCAGCTAATTTAGTGTCACCTTGTTCAAAGGATTCAGTATTTTTTACATAGTCTTGTAAACTACTTGGGATGTTATTAAAGCAAGCGTTGGGGTCTGTTTCACAGCATTGGTTTTGTTGGTCATTGCCATGCATAACTTCAAACCAGTTATATGTTGATCCACCTGGTTGTCCTTGATCGCAGGAGTTGTTTTCACAACTTTGTCCAGGCATACAACCTTCTGGGGATCCTTCTAAACATCCGCATTTTCCAGCTTGCCAATTCCACAAACATTCATACGCATTTGTTGCAGATAGACCGCCGATTTTTTTAGGTTTACAAGATTTATCACCCTGTATATCACAATAAGAACTGGTGTCCAAACAATTATCATGAGAAGTGCAATTACAAATGTTATTTACGCAGGTACCACTTTCGCATTGATTATTGGTTTGACATACAGCACCTTGTTTTCCGGCATCAGGATTGTACTGAGCTGTATTTACACAAGAGAACAAACTTTGACAGGTTTTGCCTTCAGGACAGCCTTGCGTTGAGCCTACTGTGCAGGTGCATTTTTTGATATTATTATCAGCTGAATCGGTCATTAAACCTCCAAGACAAGCATACCCATGTACGGATGCTGCACCAGCAGGTTGTTTATCAATACACATGGAAGTATCTTTGTTGCACCAACGATCTGGGTTTAAAATTTTACAGTCACTCATAGTCTCGCAAGTACACTTTTTGCCTTGATCTCCAGCTACACATTTATTGGTTTGACATTCATAGTTTACGTTGCAGGCCAGACCGGTAGCTTTTTGTGCGTCAGTATGACAGGAATCGTTGTACCAATTTGCGGCGCTACGTGGTGGGGCTGAACACAACTCAATGGTAGTGCAGTTTTCAGCTTTGTCTGCACAACTAAAAAAGACAGGGTCACTAGTTTGGTTTGCTGGATCAGTTAGAGAGGTTGGGTTTGTTATGCCAGGATTAACTATTTGCGCTTCATCAGAAGCAAATTGAAAAAAGGCTGATTCACCATTTAAAATATCTACAATATTGACACCATTATTGTTAGGGTATTGAGTGAAAGCACCAACAATACTTGGATTGATATAAGGGTTGTCGAAATCATTAAAATGCACCCCGTAAGCACTATGACCTGCTCTGTCACGTAGCTTGTTAATAATAGTGTAAATTTGCTGACCAGTATTGGTATTATATTTGAACAAATTTTCAAAATCGATCAACATGGCAGCAGTAAAAGTAAAATCATTATTACAGTGTTCTTTGTATAAGCCAAGGTAAACATCGCATTGAGATATTTGACCCATTCCACAATAAGCTTTTAAACTTACGTCTACAGTTTTATAACAAAAAGCGCCTGAGCCTACGATAGAAGAGTTGTTGCCAGCGTTGACTGAAACTGTAGTGATAGTACCAGCAATTAGAAGTACAAAAATGATTGCAAAAAGTTTTTTCATGTGCATATTTTTATTTTGGAAACCCCTGATTGAGGTTTTTTATTTTGAAAATTTAGGAATGAATTTTTTCCAGTTTTTGTTTTTCTGAGTTTCAATATGCTGTCTGGCAGTTCTGGTCTTAACAAAGTTTAACCATTCAGGGTTTGGCCCTTTACGATTTTTGTCAGTAACAATTTGTACTACGTCACCATTTTTTAGTCTGTGATCAAGTGCAACAATTTCGTTATTAATTAAAGATCGCGAACATTTGTTGCCAATCTCTGTATGAATATGATAAGCAAAATCAATTGGAGTAGCGCCATCAGGTAGATCGATTACGTCACCTTGTGGGGTAAATACAAAAATTCTATTTTGAAATACATCAATTTTAGCACCTTCTAAGAATCGGTTATTGTCACCAATTTGTTTTAGCCATTCAGCCAGTTCCTGTACCCATTCAACTTCCTTTTTGCTAACTTTTTGGAATTCTTTATATTGCCAATGCGCTGCGATTCCTAGTTCTGCCTGATCGTGCATTTTTTGGGTTCTGATTTGAATTTCTACAATTTCTTGGTCATCTCCAAACACAGCAGTGTGTAGAGATTGGTAGCCGTTTGGTTTTGGTTGAGCAATATAGTCTTTGATCCGACCACGAATTGGTTTCCAAACATTGTGAATAATACCAAGCACAGCATAACAATCAGCTACACTATCAACTATGATACGCATGGCAACCAAATCATAGATTTGTTTTATATCATTGTGATATTTTTGGTATTTTCTGAAAAAACTGTAGTAATGTTTGGTCCTTCCGTATATATCATAATATTTTATGTCGTCCTTGTCTAATTTATTTTTGATTTTCCGGACCATATTGTTCAATGTTTTTTTCTTGATCGGAAAATTGTTCTTTATAAGTTGTTCTGTTTTGTTAAAATCATCTGGGTAGGCATATTTAAAAGCAGCATCCTCCAGTTTGGATTGTAGTTCACCAATCCCTAATCGATTAGCAATTGGTGCATAAATTTCCAAAGTTTCTTGAGCAATTCTTTTTTGCTTGTCTGCAGGTAATGCGTACAAGGTTTGTAGATTATGTAAACGGTCAGCAAATTTTATCAGGACAACCCTGATATCCTGGGCCATCGCTACAAACATTTTTCTTAGGTTTTCGACATAACGATCTATCCCTCGATACTTAATACGTCCCAGTTTTGTAATGCCTTCAACCATGCTAGCAATGTCAGAGCCAAATTCAGTTTTAATGTTCTCTAGAGTGAACTTGGTGTCTTCAGGAACATCATGTAATAGCCCAGCGGCAATCATTGAGATTGGTAATTTTAGTTCAGCCAAACTATTAGCAGTTTGTAGACAATGCTCGATATAGTCATCGCCAGTTGATCTTTTTTGGCTCAGGTGAGCAGTCTCAGCAAAATTATAAGCTTGCTCAACTAGGTCTAGGTCAGCTTGTTTGCAATCATGAGTTTCTTTAATTGTCTCCAGTAATTGGCGGATGGTCATTTGTCATGAAACATATATCATGAATCATGTATCATTACTTCTGTTAATGTTACATGTTACATGCTACAGGTTTGGTGATTAACGTATATATATTGTAGCAGAATTAAAGGTTTCTTTCCATGGGAGGACGGTTGAAATAATTTTCAATACTTTTCTTGGCTCCAGGAGTTTTGACAAATTCAAGCCATTCGGCTTTGGGGCCAGCCTGAGAGCGGTCAACAATGATTTTGATTATGTCATTTGAGGAAAGTACGTAGTTGAGTGGCACTGGTAACTCGTTTACAAATGCTTCACTACATTTATGACCTACTTCAGTGTGGACTTGATAGGCAAAGTCGATTGGCGTGGATCCTTCAGGTAATGAGATAACATCACCCTTTGGCGTGTAAATATATATTCTGCCGCCCAGGATTTCAGAATGGAATTTAGCCAAAAAGTCCTGGTCGCTTTTGTGTTGTTGTTGTTTGATTAATAGTTCTTGGATCCATTCAGGTGATTTCTTGCGTGGATTTTTGTAATACCAATGTGCAGCAATGCCATAATCAGCAGTTTCGTTCATTTCTTTTGTTCTCACTTGAAACTCTGTCAATCTATTGTTGATCCCGATTACAGTAGTATGTAAGCTTCGATATTGGTTACTTTTAGGGTCAGCAATATAGTCCTTGAATCGTCGCTGTTTTGGTTTCCATAGTCGGTGAATATGACCAATCATTCGATAGCAGTCATCAATCGAATCAACAACCACTCTCAGTGCGAAAATATCACCGATCTCATAAAAACTTTTTTTCTTTACAATCATTTTTCGATGAATGCTATGAAAATGTTTGAAACGGCCACTTATCTGACAGTTGATGCCTGCCATTTTTGCAGTTTTTGTTAGATGGTTTTTTGTTTTATGAATATATTTATCACGATTCTTTCTTTCATCTACATTGAACCGTTGATTGATTTTTTCATATTCTTCTGGTTCTAAGATTTTGAATGAGTAATCCTCGAGTTGCCAACGCAATTGCCAGATACCAAGTAGGTCGGCCAATGGTGCTAAAATTTCTCTTGATTCTAGGGCAACGTTACGTAACTTTTCATCTGAGGAAATAAGCCGATGTTTCATTCTATCAATATTTGAACTCATTTTGATAATAATCACTTGGAGATCCTCGGCCATGGCAATGGTCATCTCTCTGAGTTGATTGACGTACAGTTGATTGTTTGCGGTTCTAATCTTTCTGATTTTTTGAAAATTTGCACACAGTTTAGCTACTTCTTTGCTGGTTAATTTTTCTATTTTTTGGGAGGAGAGTTGTGATAATACGGGAAGTTCGTGTAATAATGCAGCGCAAATTGCTGCAGTAGACATTTTGATTTTTGCTAAAGTTAAAGCGGTCCGGTAAACATGTTCAAAATAGGCTTCATTTTTGCCAGACAAATATTGTCTGGCCAGGTCGTAGGATTTTACAATTAAGAATATATCCTCTGAGAGATCTTTTTGTATTTTCTCAAAAATATTTTTATCCCTTTTTGGCAAATCAAAAAGAATAGCAGCGCAAATAAATTCAATTCTAGCATTCTCCTTCGCCAAGTAACTTGCTCTTTCTAGCGCCTTGTTTTGTAGGTTTCGCTTGTCTATGAAGGGAAGATCCTTGGTTTGCTCTTTGAAAAATTTGAATGTTTTGCGAATGATCGTAAAAGAGGGAATTGGCTGCTTTTCTTCGATTAATTGAATTATCTTTTTAATAGCCATATACTAACAATTTAGCATATTTTAGGGAAAAATCAAGAGCAGTCTTGACAAAGTCAAAAATCTTTGCTATAATGAATTTGTTGATGGTAGGGAAGTATTCCCAATTCGAAAACTCCCGGGCCTTTGGTCCAGGAGTTTTTGTTTTAAAAAGGTCTAATTTTAGATTTTATTTTAGTTATTAACAATTGACAAATTAATGTCATTTTACTATTATATCTTTGTAGGGTTTCTGTGACACCCTTATCATCAACAATAATTGGGGTTACAATCCAGATTCCCTACACTAAAAAAGCAGTTATCTGACAGGCGAAGATGCGCATCTTCGCCTGTCAGATAACTGCTTTTTTAGAAGTTCAAAATCCTAAATCCTAAACAAATACAAAATCCCAAATTCACATTTAATAAGTTGTATTTTGGGCTTTTATTGAATTTTGAAAGTATTTAGAATTTGGGGAATTGATCATTATTCACTTGTTTTATTTGTTTCGCAATCCTTGTTTCCGCAAACTTCGGTCTTTCCTTTTTCAGCCATTAGAGAGTTACAAACTTTGCATTTATTACCGGTTGGTTTTCCCCAAAGAACAAATTTGCACTTTGGATATTTATCACAACCGTAAAAAATTCTTTTACTTCTGCCTTTACGAGAAACAATCTCACCTTCACCACAGTCAGGGCATTTAACGCCAGTACCTTTACTAAATTTTTTTATAAATTTACAATCAGGATAATTTGAACAGCCCAAGAAGAATCCATATCGTCCACGTCGTTTGGCCAGCTTAGCACCACAGTCAGGACATTCTTCTTCAATAAGTTCTGGCTCTACAGTTGCTTCTTCACTACCTGGAACTGGTTTTGTGGTTTTGCATTCAGGGTAGCCAGTACAAGCCATGAATCTTCCAAAGCGGCCGGTCTTGATAACCATTGGTTCACCGCATTTTTCACAAACCTCTTCGGTATTTTCCTGAGTTAATTCTTCTTTTGTTAAAGTTTTGGTTTTCTTTTCTAAGTTCTTGTGGAATGGTCCATAAAAAGCTTTGATGATTGGTTGCCATTTCTTTTTGCCGTGAGCAATTAGATCGAGATCTTCTTCCATCTCAGCTGTGAATTTGTAATCAACAATATCCGGAAAGTGTTCAACCAGAATGTCGTTGACAATAATTCCCATGTCGGTTGGTTTCAATCTTTTTTCTTCTTTGATTACATAATTTCGGTCTTGGATAGTAGAAATAGTTGGAGCATAGGTGGAAGGTCGACCAATCCCATATTCTTCAAGAATTTTAACTAAGGTCGCTTCAGTATATCTCGCTGGCGGTTGAGTAAAATGTTGAATTGGTTTGAGTTCTTCAATCTTGATTTCTTGATTTTCTTTAACTGCTGGAAGAATGTTTTCTTTAGTATCAGTTTGGTAAATTTTCAAAAAGCCGTCAAATTTAATAATTTGTCCTGTGGCTCGGAAAGTATATTTATCATCTTTGCTATTGATGTCGATTGAAGTGTTGCTAACAATAGCTTCTTTCATTTGACTGGCAACGGCTCTTTGCCAAATTAAATTGTAAACTTTGAATTGTTTTTCGTCCAAATGATCCTTGATGTCTTCAGGTGAAAAGTCTACATGAGTTGGTCGAATAGCCTCATGTGCTTCTTGGGCGCCCTTGGTTTTGGTTTTGAAAGTCCTAGGCTTTTCTGGTGCATAATCTTTCCCAATTTCATCTTTAATATATTTATGACAAGCACTTAGAAAATCATCTGATAAATTTAGTGAGTCAGTTCTCATGTAGGTGATAAGACCAACTGCGTCTTTACTGCCGAGCTTAATACCTTCATAAAGTTGCTGAGCTACTCGCATGGTATCTTTGGCTGACATGTGCAAACGATTGTTGGCATTTTGTTGCAAAGTTGAAGTTTTGAACGGCTCAGGAACTTTTTTCTTACTATCTTTAGTTTCAATGTTAGAAATTTTGTAATTTGTTGATTTAAGGATTTCTTCCAGTTTTTTTGCCTCTTTTTCATTTTTGATTTGTAATTTTTTCAATGATTTACCATCAATTGCGTGGAGTTTTGCTTCAATTTTAATTTTATCATTTGCATCAAAGATTGCTTCAAGTGTCCAATATTCATCTATTTTAAAAGCTTCTCGTTCGCGCTCCTTTTCTACGATTAATCGAACGCAGACTGATTGGACTCGACCGGCAGATAGTCCACGAGCTACTTTTTGCCATAGAAAAGGGGATAGTTCAAATCCGACTAGGCGATCTAATATCCGACGAGCTTGTTGTGCATCAACTAAATTCATGTCAATGTCGTGTGGATTTTCTATTGCTTTCTCAATTGCCTTTTTGGTAATTTCATGAAAACCAATTCGTTTATAATTTTTTGGTTTGAGGATTTCCTTTAGATGCCAGGCAATCGCTTCTCCTTCTCGATCTTCATCGGGTGCGAATAATATTTCGTCGGCACTTTTGGCCAGTTTCTTTAATTTTGCGACTTGCGTTACAGATCTTTCTCCCACTTCATAAGTAGGTTCAAAGTTGTTTTCTATATCAATGCCCATTTTCTTTTTTGATAAATCACGAACATGGCCGTATGAAGATTCGACTTTGTATTCTTTTGATAAAAATTTGGAGATAGTTTTTGCCTTAGTTGGAGACTCTACGATTACTAACTTCATAAGTTAAACAAACGAGACAAGTGAAACAGGCGAGACAAGTCTTCTAATTTACTCGTCTTGCTCGTCTTGCTCGTCTTGCTGAGTATTCAAGTCCAAATATGACAGAGATGAAAAAGTTTGTCAAATGGGCTAAAAGAAATTGGAAATTGGAGAATTGAAACTCGGGTTGAGTCTGTTCTTAATAATTATCAGTCATAACCCTTAGTTTCTTTTTATTGACAAAAGTGACCGAATAGGTTAAATTGCTTTTAATAACGTCGTTGTTTGAAAACTAAACAGGGAGAAGTGTGTGAGCCAGGAAGATCGATTGGTTGAATTGGGCGAAGTTCTAGTAGTTTTAATCCGAGAGAAGGCAGAGCAGCTAGTGATCAAGGCCAAAGTTGAGAAAAGAATCAACAGGCTGCGTGATGAGATCCATGGTCCAGAAAAAGAATTCTTGGCTCTTTGGCGAGAGCTGGGTGGCGTATCGGTAAATATCTTTCATAGTGCAGATAAGAATCGAGTCAAGATTGGCAAGACTGGCACAAATGAAGCTGGCGGTGTCACTTTTCTCGATAAACTTATTTTTGAGAAGACGAGTATTCAATGCCAGTTTTTTTTAGCAGAAACCACTCCTGATATTCAGGACTATTTTTCTAGTCTGGAGGAGTGGGGTCTTATTTCTTCAGAAGAAAATTATGTTAGTGACGGGATATTCGATTTTGGGCTTTGCCGGCGAACAGCCGAGGGCTGGGTGCAGGTAGTTAAGTTTAAATAGAGTATATGAGTTTTAGTGTTTTGTGTGGGGGCTGATATGGCAGGAATACAACCTGATGTATTTGAAAAAGAATTGGCTGATTTACAACTAAGTGTAAAGCTTACTGAGGCAAAAAGTATCCGAGCGGAGAAGCAGCAGGCTTTGGCGGTGGTATGAATTGGGGCGATTTTATGCGGAGGAAAAGTACGGGCTCAAAAGGAAAGCAATTTCTCACGCTTCTTGTAGAATATAGGGTATTAACTGAGAAAGAAAAGTTCGTTTGGTATCTCGGTGAATTTTGGTATCGAAGAGAAGATGGTTGGGAGGTGCTTTCCTCCTGATCAAAACAAAAACCGCCTTTCGGCAACGTCCGAGGCGGTTTTTTTATTGAGGAGTTTATTTTGTAAAATTTGTCCTTTGTTTAAGTTGAGCCTCTTCGCTATACCAATTTTTTCTTAGATCAGAACAAAGAAAGAAAGAACCTGTTGCCAAAATTAAATCATTTGGTTTAGCTTTTTTAATAGCGGCTTCAAGCGCTTGTTGCGGATCAAGGAAAACTTGAGTCTTGACCCCTGACTTTCCTGATTGCCGAAGCTTCAGCGAAGGCAGTAGTCGGAGAGAGAGAGTCTTCAATTCTTTAGCAATCACAACCGGGTCAATGAATTTGCGTATAGCCAAGAGTGGGCGAGTGACATATAGATAATCAGTTTGTTTTAATAGTTCTTTGAAACAGTCTTTCGGTTTTTTGTGCTGCCCTAATGCACAGATCAAATGTAGTTTTCTGGAGTTTGGATTTTGAATTTTGAATTTGTTTAGGATTTTGAATTTAGGATTTAGGATTTTACTCGCCAGGTAGGCCAGTTTATCTGGATTATGCGCTCCATCCAAAATCACCAAAGGTTTTTTTCTGACAATTTCAAATCTAGCTGGTATGGGGTTGGGTTCATTTAAGCCGCGTCGGATATGTTTCTCTTCAATTTTGAGATGCTCGGTTACGGCGCGGGCAAGATCTTCATTCACAGTGGCTGTGGAGACGCGATTAATCGCGTCTTTACAGTTAACTATAGTTAAATCAGCTCCAAGCTTATCACATTCCTTTTGTATAACTTCCAAAGCTTTTGGTTTTGTTACTGCAGTAAAGACTTTTCCGCCTTGGCGAATGATACCAGCTTTTTCATAGGCGATTTTTTCGATTGTATCTCCCAAAATGTGGGTATGATCAAGTCCAATGTTCGTTATTACTGAAACTAAAGTTTTGTAAACTGCATTTGAGCCATCGTAGCGTCCACCGCAACCAGTTTCCTGAACAACAAAGTCACATTTTTGTTTTTTAAAATACATTAGGCATAATAAATGCCAAACTTCAAAGTAGCTGGGCATGTCAAATTGCTGGTGGCATTTTTCAATGACGGGTTTTATTTCTTCAACCAGTTCAACGAAATCCTTCATGGAAATAAATTTTCCATTGATTTGAATTTTTTCCGTGGCCACAGAAACAAAGGGGGAGAAGTGAGCACCCACGTTGAATCCTGTTTTTTGCAAAATATTATAAATATAATTTACCACTGATCCCTTACCACTGGTTCCCGCTACATGAATTATTTTTAGGCCCTTGTCTGGATTGCCACCGAGTTTTAAAAGCAGTTTGGTGCGCTTAAAATGATGATCAGGATTGGAAGTGCCCTGAAAAAAATCAACACTGCGAATATTGCCTAGAGATTCGAGATAAGCTTCAGCGTTTTTGTATTTTTGATAAATAGTCATACTGTGTATTCATTATAGGATATTTCTTCTTATTTTACAACAACCTTGACAAAAGCAATAATTTTTGTTATAATGAAACGTCTATGTTTTTTGAAAACGAAGATATAACGGAGGATTAAATGCGGGAAAAAATTATGAGAATCTTTTTTTCTTTTCTGGGGGTTTTTGGTTTTCTGCTGACCGCTATTACCTGCACAGCTGGTTTTATAGATGTGTGTGTGTCGGGCGCGTCTTGGGACATGGTTGAGAACCAGATTCTACTCAAGTTAGGGTTGACTGTTGGTTTTTTGGCTTTTGCTGTTAGTATGCTGGCGGATGGCACGTTTATGGATATCCGTTCGAGTTGGAAGCCATACAAGGCTTACTCATTGGTCCGGACGACTGGTTTGGTTTTCGTTTTGTATATTGTCATTTCTGGAACATTTAAACTACTGGGAGTTTTTCCTGGTTATGCTTTTGAGTATGGCTGGTGGTTACCGACTAGTATGGTTGGCTACGGCCTAACTTTGTACTGTTTCGGGCTTTTTGGTGACCCGACCTTCCAGAGTAGATTGCAGGAGGTGCAAAATGCTCAGTAGTATTTCAGGTTTCACTTGGAAAAACTATCTGGCCATTTTGGTTGGTGTAGTAATCACTACAGGCTTGACTGTTGGAGGTAATGCCTACCTTTTTCCTGGTATTGACAATATTTTGCGTTATATTCTTATCGCCATAGTTTTGGCGATTGGGATTATTTCAACTTTCGCCTTGGCTATGAATTCCTGTATGGGGATTGATAATTATCGCGTTATGGGTTGGTCAATTTTTTTCGCTATTACAGCTGGCGTACTTGGATTGATCTACTCTAATTTGATGATTCATGGTTTTTCAGGCTTGTTTTTCTGCTTTGGTGATTTGTTTCTGGGAGGAATTGGCGGTTTGTTTTTGGCTTTTTTCGGTATGCGGATGCTCCGGCCAATGGCTATTGCGATACGGAGGAGAAAAGAAGGCTAGCTATTTCTGTAATTCAAAAAGATAACTGACAGGAAGATGTATAATTCAAACTTTGGAGGAATAAATGAGAGGAGTAATATTTTCTACTTTGTTAATGCTTTTGGCTTCAGCTTTGTCTTTTCATGTTGGAAGGGGCTATGGCTCGCGTGAACAAGAACTTCTTATGGAGTGTGATTGTGCAAAGCAAGTGTCTTCTATCTCTGATGTCACTGTTGCAGTGACGGCGGAGATGCAAGTTGCAATCGATGCTTGCGCGGCAGCTGGAGGTGAGGATGTCGGGGTGAATCTCGATGGTGTGATTTGTATGATGAAGTATAGTTCTTCAAAAGAGGCTGCTTCTGTGGATTCAAGCGTTTTGAAAAAGAAAGCAGTTGAAGAACAAGATGCTTTTTTATCGGACAGGATCTACTCAGCTAAGCGCGAATTGTATCATTCTTGTCGGAAGGTGCATGGCTTATCCTATTCTGTTCGTGATTTACCCATGGAGCTTTGTGTTGTTCCTGCTTCAGAAAATAAAGCTGATGACTCTCGCGTTTGTGAAGAAGCGGGCGGCGAGTTTATTGGTTGGACCCCGGGTTCACATGCTCTTTGTGACCTACGAGTTACGATAATGTAAATAATAACCAAAAAGGCAACTGAACGATTTCAGTGCCTTTTTTTATTGAGAAAAAAAGTACTTAACCCGTGTCTTTCCTGTTCGCCGTAGTTTCTGACGAAGGCGGAAGACCGGGTGTGAGCGAATTACAAAAATTTTCAATTATCAATTTTTAATTTTACAATAAATTTTCAATACCAGAATTTTCAATTCAGTAGATGGTTTATTTGAAAATTGCAAATTGTGAATTTAATGAAAATTAGAAAATTGTAAATTGATAATTAAATATTCGCTATATAACTATTATTCCCTAAATTCTTTACCTTTCCTTTCATTTCTAGCATCATCAAAGTTGAATTTACTTCCTGCGTTGTGAGATCGCTTAGTTTTACAAGCTCATTGATATGAAGTGGTTCAGTTAGTAAATGTTTTAGAATTGCGCCTTCTTCTGCAGAATCAGGAATCACTTGTTTAGCTTCATGCTGTTGTTTTAGTTCTTTGATTTGCAATTCTTCGAAAATATCTTCAGCGGACTGAACTAACTTAGCACCTTGTTTAATCAGATTATTAGTACCAATGGACATAGGGTGATTAATTTGTCCTGGAATGGCAAACACTTCACGATTTTGTTCTAATGCGAACTTGGCAGTAATCAATGCGCCTGATGTTTCACCAGCTTCAATAACCAGAGTTCCCAAACTTAGGCCGGAAATAATTCGATTACGCGCTGGGAAATTATGACGGAGTGGCATCATTCCAATAGGATACTCAGAGACAATCAAGCCATTGGTTTGTAAAATATTTTCTGCTAGAGTTCGATTAGTCGCTGGATAAATATTTTGTCTGTCCAAGCCTGAGCCTAGAACGGCGATTGTGATTTTTCGTTCATTAACGCAAGTAGTATGTGCCAAAGCATCGACGCCTAAAGCTAGACCACTAACAACTATAACATCTTGGCTGACTAATTCTTGGACTATTTTTTGCGTTACTTGCTGACCGTAGGTAGACATTTTTCTAGTGCCAACAACGGCTACGGTTTGACTATGCAGGTTGGCTAAGTCACCCTTGTAATATAATAAAAATGGAGCACTGTAAGTCTGTTTTAAAAGTATTGGATAGGCAGGATCATCAATAGTTACAATCTTGATATCTTCTTTATTTAATTTTTCTAATTCTAAATCTGGGTTAATGTTCGAGCGTCGGGAAGAAAGTTCGGCAATTACTGACCGTTCAAGCCCAGCTTCGCGCAATTCAAACTCTGACGCTTTCCAGGCTTGTTCCATGTTGGGAAAGTGTTGTTTTAAGAGTTTTATTTTTTGCGCGCCAATGCGAGTAATTTGAGAAAAGGCGAGCCAGTACTTTAAATCATTCATAGATAATTAATCAATTGACCAATTTTGCAAATTCTAAACAAATACAAAGCGTTAATGTCCGAAACTTAAAAAGTATTAATGGTTGTCGCTATTTGGATTTTTGAATTTGAATTTATTTAGGATTTAGAGTTTGACGAATTGGTAATTAATATACATTATGATATCATACCAAAGGAATTTGCTTTAATCAACTTTGAGTGTGGATTTAGCAAAAAGGGGGATAAATGTCCTTTTCAAATAATGAAAAAACACAGGATTATTTGCGTGCACTCTGGCATTTTTGTGGAGTAGGTGGATCGGCTTTAATATTTTGGTTTTGTGGAGAAGTACTACTCGGTTTTTTAATTGCATTTGGTTTTTTGTTCTTGTTTGTGGATTGGCGAAGAGCGAAAGGGGATTCCTGGGCAGAAGAATTAATTCGTTTTGTGACAGGAGATTTTTTCTTTAACATGCTCAGAGATAGTGAATTAAACAGCTTGAGTACAGGAAGTAAATATATTTTCGCAGGTCTGATTATAGCTGTAATGCAATTGCACCTTGGTTTGCCAAAAGAAATTGCGGTCTGTGGAGTATTACTTTTGGCTGTTGGTGATCCTATGGCGCGCTTGATTGGCAAAGAATGGAAAGGGAATGGATTTAATGGATTGGTGAGTCCGAGACTTAGAAAAAAAAGATTGTACGGAAAAAAAACTTTTATTGGATCATCTTCTTTTTTCTGTTTCGGAGTTTTCTCAGTTTGGGCATTTTGCTCAGTTACAAATGTGGAAATCAATTGGTCAGTTTTGATAGTTGGAGCCATAGTTGCTACTTTAGTAGAGTTGTATGTAGAAAATTGGGACAATTTCTGGGTTCCATTAAGTGCGATTTCGGTGATGTGGTATTTAGGGGGATTTTAATAATACAAGCTCAGTATATACTGAGCTTTTTTTTCTGAACGGATAACTTTGTCGTAAATTTAGGCAATGGGTGGTAATAACACTTGACTTTTTTATTAAAACATGCTATAATGAAACTGTAATTAGATCAAGAACCAGGCTCATTGGTTCGTTCCACTTGCTTAAAGCCTTGACAACCTTATATAGGATACTATAATATACTGTTATGGAAGCTGGTCTATGTGATCATGCTTACCAGTGGAGAAAGACAGTATCCCCTCCTAGCTGTGGAGTATCCGTGAGTTAAGTTTTGTCAGTTTACTGCTGAAACTTGCACTGGTAAGTTTGATTGTGTGGATCAGTTTTTTAAATACTGATTACTGATTTTTACTGATATACGGATTAACAAAAAAGTAAAAACTGATTTATCAAATGCGAAGTATTAAGTTTGATGGTGAGGATTGTTTATATAAGTAAATAATCCTGACAATCAAACAACCTTGGAGGATATCATGAAGAAGTATTTTCTTCTCGTAATTCTGTTTGCTTTTGTGTCGATCACCATTAGCGGATGCTTTTCTCGCCCGTACTACGCGTACGATGATGGCCCGCGTTATCGGGAATCGTATGTTTGTGATGCGGACTGTCGAAGCGAACGTCGCTGGCGTAGTCAGCAACGGAAAGCTCGTCAGCGGGAGTATCTCCGTTACAAGAGAGCAAGAAGCCAGGCTCGCAGATATCGCCGGTAGTAGAGGATCTTGTTTTGTCAAACTGATCCCTGTTCAACTGAACAGGGATCTTGACTTTTAAAAGAAAGGACAGAAGTGTTACTGGTTGACAGGTCTAAGCGTATGTGTTATTATGCGACGATACTGTGATATAATATAAATTAGTAAGTTGGACTTTTTTACATAGGAGGTTAGTATGAGAAAGTTCGTATTTTTGACAATTGCATTGGCCATTTGTTTGGTTGGTGCTTCAGTTGCCCAGGCTCAGTATATTGAGGGTTGGGATCGTGACTCAACTGCTTCTGACTGGACAGTTGGAAGCGAAACTTATTTCAACTGCGATGAGTGCGGTTGCGCTGAAGACGACTATGAATGTCAGTACGACTGCGATCTGTGCTGGGATGAAGAGTTTGATGAAAGTTCTGGTGATGTGGTAGAAGTTGATCCTGACTATTACTACTTTGATGAACCTCAAACTGTGGTTTCTCTGAGTTTTTGGCCGTTGGATTATGTTGGTCTGTCCTTTTACTACAATGGTTTTCCGTATTATTGGTATAACAACCACTACGTACGATACCATTCACATTGGTACAATGGCCATCGTTACTGGGTTCATCCATGGTATTACAAACGATATCACACTTCCACATACCACAATCATCCTCGACATTGGCGAGCTCATCACAAGAAGCATTACACTAAAGGCAAAAAGTACGCCAAGGGCAAAAAGTACGCCAAGGGCAAAAAGTACGCTAAGGGCAAAAAGTACGCTAAGGGAAAGTCGTACAAAGGCAAGAAGCTCTCCAAAGGAAAGTCGTACAAAAACAAGAAGTATGCCAAGAGTAAACGACAGCACAGTAATAAAAAGTGGCAAAACAAAGGTCACAAAAAGCGTGGTCGCAGTTCAACAAAGTTGAAGCGACAGCGAAGCAACAAAGGCAAGCGGAATTACAGCACGGGAAATCGTTCTCGTTCGCGCTCGTCTCGAGCCAATTCTTCGACTTACGGCAAGCGTAAGAGTAAGAGTAGGAATAAGAGTAAGTCGTATCGCTCCAGCTCGCGTGGTCGCTCTAGTCCAGTGCGCAGTTCTCGAGGTTCTCGTGGAACCAGAGGTTCGCGTAGTAAAAGGCGACGTTAGTAATCAAAACCGCTCCGATGCAATATCGGAGCGGTCTTTTAATATGTGAATTTTATAGGAAATAGTGGATTAAGAAAGTAAATGATTTCTAAATTCTTCAAGAATTTTGTGTTTCAAATCTTTAAGTTTGAATTTTTCTAAGAAACCGAAACTGTTCAAAACGAAACGAGCGGTGTCACCTTGCTTGCTCTTGTCTTCTTTACCAACGCCAACTCTGACGCGGGTAAAATTCTGGCTACCAATTTTTTCAATGATTGATTTAATGCCATTATGACCGGCTGCAGATTTGTCCTTTTGAACCTTGTAATTACCAAAAGTCAAATCAATCTCATCATGAATAACAATCAGATCGCTTGGCTCAACTTTATAAAAGTTCATCAATAGACTGACAGCTTCTCCGGAATTATTCATGAAGGTCAGTGGTTTGGCTAGGATTATTTTCTCACCATTTAAGTTTCCTTCGGAAATACGAGCTTGAAATTTTTTATTATCACTCCAGCTAGAGAAATTAGCGCTTTGTTCCCATTCATCACGTAAAAATTCAATAACGGAAAACCCGATATTGTGACGAGTGAATTGGTGTTTTTTTCCAGGGTTACCTAGACCTGTAATAATTTTCATTTGATAGGTTGAATGTTAAAAGTTTATAAAGTTGGAAGAGGTTATTATTCAAGTTCTGGAATTATATTAAATGTATCACCAAGTTGCTTTCTGTAGTTTTTTAGAAGTTGGTAAATTTCCTTGATTGGCTTTTTTTCTTGAAGGGATTGCTTAAGTTCCGCGGAAAGTTTATTAGCTATATCAATTTTAGCTTGAGTTTCTTCCGGAACTACGTCGGGTGGGAGCAAATTAAATTTTGGAGCAATTTTTTCTGTGAGATATTGGTCAAAAGTTAAAATAACCTCTGGGTCAATTCTTTCATAAAAATTTATTTTGTTGGGAAATCTAAGGGCAAATTGAATGTTCGTGTAAACATAATCAAATCCATTATTTGGGAAATCATTAAGAATAAGCTTGTCCAGGAACTCAGCGGTCATTTTAGTTTTTGGTTGTTCAGTAGACATGTGATTTGATTTTTATCTTTTACCGTATTTCTTTGAGTCAGGTCCTCGGCCATCTTGTCCATGGACATGTACTTTTTCTATGAAATCTAATTTGATACTGCAACCGCCAAGATTGAATTTTTTTCTTAATTCTTTTTTTATGAAGCGACGGTAGGCATAGTTGATAGCTTTTGACTGATTAGCAACAAATTCAAAACCAAGTGGGTTAATTTGAGTTTGTTTCATGGTGTGGATGAATGGAGGTTTTGTACCTTTGCTTCTTGGTGGTACTTTTTTCTTGAGCAAAGATCTCAAAAACTCATCAATCTCAGTTTGTTCAAAAGTAGTATTTTGCTTTTCGTAGGTCTGTATTATTATATCAAGTAATCGTTGAACTTTAAATCCCGTTTTGGCAGATATGAAAATTACGGGTGCCCAAGTCAAGAAAGGAATACTTCGGTCTAAGTATGCAATATAATCTTTGTCACTATGAGTGGACTTTTCTTCTACCAAATCCCACTTGTTGACCACGAAAATTATGGATTTATAATTATCAGAAATTGCTTGAGTCAGGGTTTTGTCCTGCATAGTGATTGGTTGGTCCGCGTCAAATAAAAGAAGGACAATGTCGCTACGTTTGAGACTGCCAATACTTTGATCAATGCTCATTTCTTGAAATTTATTAGCGACTTTTCTTTTTTTAATAATTCCAGCTGTGTCAGTGAAGGTGAGTAGGTATTGGCCGGCAGGGGCGTCTGGGAGTGATTCAGCTGAACCTTCTATTCCTTGTGTTGGGTCGTAGCCAATGGTTGCATCTTGGCTATCGCGAGTGGTGTGCGGAACAGAAGAAACAATCGATTTTTCAGCACCCACAATTTTATTCAAAAGCGAAGATTTTCCTACGTTAGGTTTTCCAATAAGAGCAATTCTTATTGTTCGATCTGCATTTTTTGATGAAGTCTCTTCGTTTCCTGGATGTTTTAGGTGGTCAACGCTTTTTAAGATATCATCTAGAAGATCACCAGTTCCAGCCCCTGTTTTTGCAGAAATAGGATGAATAGTTTTTATTGCTAGCTTTTGAAATTCGCCCAAACCGTCCATTTGTTTATTTGAATCGACTTTGTTAATTACTAAGAAAACTGGCTTGCCGGACTTTTTGATCAACTTGGCGTATTCTTTGTCTTGTGGAAGTAGACCATGTTTTGAATCAACAATTAGTAGATTTAAGTCTGATTCTGTAATAGATTTTTTTGCCAGGTCAATTGCTTTTTTATCTATTTCTGTTCCAGAGTCAACATCAAGACCGGCTGTATCAGTTAAGGTTATGGTTTTTCCTAACCACAAACAGTTACCATAACGTTTATCACGGGTGGTACCTGGGATGTTTGAAACTATTGCTTGTTTGTTTTCTGTCAAACGATTAAAAATGGTCGATTTTCCAACATTGGTTCGACCAATTAGCGCTATTACAGGAAATTGTGGTTTTATTTCTTTCATAAAATTATAGGGGGTAAAGCATGAAGTATATTTTTTGAATAACTCCACGCCAAGGGGATAAAGGCGATAACAGTAAACATTCATGATTATCAACTAAATCAACTAATTAACTAATTCGCTAATCAACTGATTAACTTATTGCTACTCTTTACTCTGCTACATCTTGCCCTAAAATTATTAAAAAGTCAAGGTCTAGGCCAGCCATATTTATTGCCCAGTCAGGAATGTTATTTTTTTGAATGTCTGTATTATATTTACTGGCTAAAAACTTTTCCTCTTCAGGTGCATTTTTTTGAGAAAGTTTATAAACTACGGTGTTTGTATAATTTTGTTTAGGTGAGTTACCGATTTTATTTACTCGATAACCGACCAATTTTAGTTCTTGTAAATTCCGAGAGGCCAGTCCAGCTATTGTGGTGCCGTTAAGGATTTCTACTGTGATTACTTTTTTTTGTTCCAAAATTTCTTGGCCTTTGAATATGTTTTTTGCAACATATTGAATTTGAGTAAAATCATCACCCTTTGGTTGTAGCACATATGCTTCATTGACAATGTTGGCGTAGAGAAATCCTCCAGGGCTGTCATCTAGTACTCGGGTAATAATATTTTCAGTGTCAATCTTTTCTGCCAGTTTGGCAAGTTTGACCAGTTCCCATGGTTCTAGGTCGGTTCGAATGTGACCAGCTAAAGCGCTGGTGAATTTTTTTATTTTTCTAGGACTTAAAAGAAAGCTATATGAGAAAATTCTACTTTTGAAAGCCTGAAGTATTTTTTGTTGTCTCTGACTACGAGCGAAATCAGAGCCTTCTCCATTACTGCCGTGACGAGATCGTGCAAATTTTAAAGCTGCATCGCCGTCCATGGTTTGCCACCCTTGTTCAAATGAAACAACTTGGTATTTATAGTCTAAGGTTGGATATTGAAAGTCTGTGAAACTTGTATCGACAGAAACCTTAATGCCTCCGACGTCATCAATAATTTTTTCAAAACCAGCAAAGTCTATTCTTACGTAATAATGTATAGGTAGTTCAAAGACTTGGTTAACCACTTGCTTGACAAGTTCGCCTCCGTTGCCAGGACTTTGCTTTTCACCAAAAGCATTAGCGTTATTGATTTTCCACCAACCAAAGCCAGGTATTTCTGTTAGTAGGTCGCGGGGGATAGAGACCATTCCAATTTGTTTGGTTGACGGTTTGATACTGGCCAAAATAACAGTGTCAGTTAAATAGGGTCCTTCATGCCCAGCACCTCCCATACCGAGAAGTAAGATATTGATCCGATCATCGGACTCTCCTTGTAATTGATTCCCTTCGCCTGCCAAAGAATTTAGCTGTTGAAAAATGTTAATTTTCCCACTAAAAATATCATTAACGCTATTGTTGGTAAACAAAACTTGGTAAGAGAAAACCACAAAAGCCAAGACTAAAACGATAAATAAGTAAAGGATGAACTTACTTACTTTGAAAATTCGTTTGCCTCGTGGATATTGGTTATCAGCTCTGTTTAGGAGGTTTATACGTGGATCAACCATTGGGTCAGATTTTTGATTATATGTTTTCATAATAAAAATACTAGCGAGTTTTAGCTTACTCTGGGTTAATTATAGGTCATAAATATGAAAGAGGCAATAGTTAGATGAAGGTATCAGTAAATAGTAATTAGTGAATAGTGAATAGTAATTAGTAAACGGTTCAACTCACTTGTAATTTTATCAGCTTGACGGAAAGCTTGGTTATATGTTATTTTTGTGCTATACTAAAATAGAATAAAAGTGGATAACTTTTGTAAGATTTTTGGGTTTTAGGGCTTTATTTGCAATCGTTATGATTTTAAAACTAGGAGCTGGAGCTTAAATTACTATGGGTTTTGTTAATAAAGAGTATTTTGGAGAAAAAGAATTAACACCAACGCAAAAAGTTTTGCAGTTTTTTTGGGACTTGCTTAAAGTTGTTTGCGTATCATTGGCAATAATCATTCCAGTACGTTATTTTTTAATTCAACCATTTTACGTTAAGGGCGCTTCAATGGAACCAAGTTTTTATGATCATGAGTATTTGATCATTGACGAAATTAGTTATCGGTTTAATGACCCCAGTCGTGGCGATATTATTGTATTTAAGTATCCGAAGGATCCATCTCAGTATTTTATCAAGCGTATAATTGGCTTGCCTGGTGAAGTGGTAGATATTTCTGATAATCGAGTTTATATTCATGGCGCAGATGATAACAAACAAAAATTTTTATTAGAAGAAAATGAATATTTACCTGACGAAAACAGGACTTTAGATAGTCGGAAGTGGACTCTCGGTCCAGACGAATATTATGTGATGGGTGATAATCGAGAGTATAGTTTGGATTCTCGTCGATTTGGCCCAGTTGATAGTAGTTTAATTATTGGGAGAGTTTGGTTTAGAGGTTGGCCATTTTGGCGATTCACAACTTTTCCAGAAGTCCAATATCAATAAAAAAGTTTAAAGTATTATTATATAGTAATTAGTTTTTAGTAAGTGGATTTACCTTAATTTTTAACTAGTTTAATTATGCCAAGAAGAAAAAAAGAAGAACAACCACAAGAAGAAATAAAAAAGATAAAAACACCTTCTCTTGTTGAAGGAATGCGGGATTTCTTGCCAGCAGATCAGAAATATATAAATTTTGTTGAAAAGGAATTACAGTCAGTGGTTGATGATTATAGTTTTACTAGGCTGGATACGCCTGTTTTGGAAAAGTACGAATTGTTTAATCATACTTTATTCAAACAAGGTGGTATTTTAGATAAAGAATCGTTTAGTTTTATTGACAAAGGCCAAAAGCTTATTCTCCGACCAGAAACTACATCTTCAGTTGCTAGGGCTTTTATCGCTCATAATATGATTAATCAAATTATGCCGGTCAAAGTTTTTAATTGGGGCCCAGTTTTTCGACAGGGAAAAGTAGAAGCCAATAAGCTTCGCCAATTTACTCAAGTTAGTTTTGAAATTTTAGGGAACAAAACTGCAGCAATTGATGCTGAGTTAATTATTATTGCTTGCTCATTTTTGAAACGTATAGGTTTGAATGTTGAAGTTCGATTAAACAGTATGGGTTGTGTGTCTTGTCGCCCAGAGTATAGTAAGGCATTGACTGGTTATTTAAAATCAAAGAGAGGTGCAGTTTGCGCTGATTGTAGAAAATATGTCACTAGAGATCCACTTAAATTTTTAAGTTGCCAGAATAATAAATGTAAACAAGTCAAGGATGATGCCCCACAGATGGTTGATTGGTTGTGCGATGAATGTCGTGATCATTTATTTAGAGTTTTGGAATATTTAGATGAACTGAAGATTTCATATAAATTAGAAGCTGATTTATTTAGAGCTTTTGATTTTTACACCAAGACCGTTTTTGAAATTTATCCAATTACGGAAGAGGATGAAGTTAAATATTCAATTGCTGGTGGTGGTAGATATGATTATTTAATTCCTATGTTGAGTGGGCCAGAGGTACCAGCCGCTGGATTTAGTTTGGGACTTGAGCGAGTGGTCAATCAGTTAAAAGCACAAAAGGTGGAAATCCCTGTTGTTAAACAGACCGTTGTATATTTAGCTCAATTAAGTGAGCAGGCTAGACAAAAGGCTTTTTCATATTTTGAAAAATTGAGAAACGAAGATTTTGTGGTCAAGGCTAATTTTTCCAAAAGAAGCTTGAAAGAACAGCTAGATATGGCAAAAAAGCAAAATGCAAAATTTGTTCTAATTTTAGGCCAGAAAGAAGTTAATGAAAACACTATTATACTTAGAGATATGGAAAGTGGTATTCAGGAGGTTTTGAATGCGGATAAGGCTATAAAAGAAATTAATAAGCGTCTTAGAGAAAGAAAAGCCTAGATAGACTTGACTTTTTAGGAAAATTTAGCTAATCTTGATCTTGGAATATATCATTATTATAGCTTCCATTGAATTAATAAATTATTTGAAAGGGCAATAACATGGCAATAGAGGTAAAACGAAAAAAGGGGGAAACATTTGAAGCTTTTGTCCGTCGTTTTAATAGACGGTTGATGCAGAGTGGCGTTGTACTTGAATTTAAGAAAAGGTTATATAACCGAAAGGACATGAGTCGTAATTTGCAAAAAGCAGATAAGATTTCTCGTAAAGAATATCGAGAGAAAAAAGAATACCTTAAGAAAATAGGCCGTATTCCAGAAGAAACAAATACTCGCCGAAGACGATATTAGGGTAATTTTATAATTGAAACTTTCCAAATCTTTTCAACAGCTCTGGGCTGTTCTTGGAAGTTAAAATTTAGTATAATATATATGAGCCTAATAAATAATATTGAACAGGCTTTGGTACAAGCAATGAAAGACAAAAATGAATTGGTTTTGTCTACTTTAAGGATGTTGAAGAGTGCTATAAAAAACAAACAGATTGAAATAAAAAAAGAATTGCAAGATGAGGAGACTATTGCGATTCTAAAAAGTGAAATAAAAAAACGTAAAGAGTCAGCAGAAATGTTTGGTCAGGCAGGACGGTCGGAATTGGCTGAGCGTGAATTGTCTGAGATAGAAGTATTGCAAGAATACTTACCAGAACAGATGTCAGTCGAAAAAATCAAGGAAGCTACTCAGCAGGTTATTAGTCAGTTGCCTGAAGATGATAAAGGAAATTTTGGAAAAGTTATGAGACAGGTCATGACAGAATTGCAAGGGCAGGCTGACGGCAGCGCAGTTAGTCAAGTAGTGAAGGAATTACTTGGATAATTTGCGAACAAACCTAAAATCAAAAATAAAAATTAATATACATTTCATCTAGGGCAAAAGAAATGTAGGCTTAAAGGTGAAATGTGCGGGGACAATGTATAATTATAATGTGTTATCTCAGAAAGTGGTTAAAATAACTGTCAGTTGTTTAGTGTTGATATTGGCAGTTTTTTTATTTGTGCCAATACCGGTTCAGGCTCAGGATGTTAGTGGAACGGATGCAGAAATGAATTTAGACGCAGCCGCTGGTCAGACAGTTTTAGAAAAAACAGATCCGCGAATTATTGTGGGTAATATTATTAAAGTAGCCTTGGGCCTTTTGGGTGCAGTGGCTCTTATAATTGTACTTTATGCTGGGTTTGTCTACATGACTTCTGGTGGTGACGCCGCTAAAATAGAAAAAGCCAAAAAATGGTTAGTCAATGGATTTATTGGTATGGTTATTATTTTTGCTGCTTACTCAATTACGGTATTTATATTCAATATGTTATTAGGAGAGGAAGCTAAATATGATCCAAGTGGTTATTTCGCGGCAGCAGGGTTACCAGGCGGTGGCTATAATATTTCTGGTGGTGCATTTGGTCATATTATTCAAAGTCATTATCCAGAACCGGATCAAAAAGATTTACCACGAAATACAATGATTTTGGTTACTTTCAAAAACAAAATTTATCTAGAGTCTGTTATTAATAAAAATGACAATTTAAATTGTCCTAAAGACGATGATGGAAATCCAATTCCTCGTTGCGGTGAAATAAAAAAGAATGCGGTTCGTATTTATAAATGTGAGGACATGATGGATGACAATGATTTGGATGAAGATCAAACTTGTGAGCAAGTGCCTTTTTACGATATTAAAGATGGTAAATTTTGTGATACCTCTGCTGATTGTGGTGGTGGCCAATGTTTAAATGAAACTTGTAGTGACAATAAGTTGGTACCCGGTTATGCCATGATGACAGAGGACCAGCAAACTATAATTTTTAATCCTTTTTATGATTTAGATATGCATTTAGGTAGTGAAGATGAAGATGTTACATACATAGTTTATTTGACTCCAAATATTAAAAAGGAAAATGCCGAAGGTGGTGAAGGTTCAGGTGTCTTTAATTCTTCTTACCCTGATTATAAATGGAGATTTACAACTGGCACATTTTTAGATTTAACTCCTCCTCAAATCAGTTCAGTTGTACCGGTCAATGTGGCATATCCAGTGGAAGAGCCTGTCGGGTGCAATTGTTCACCAAAGAAAATTGGTTGTTCAAAAACAGATTGTGACGGAAAAGTTTATTTAAATCAAGGAGTGTATATTAATTTCAATGAGCCAGTGATACCGCCACTTACTCAAACGCAGAATTGTGATGATGGTGATCAGGATAACGAAGTTCAGGTGGTTGCTGGAGAGAATGGAGATTCATTGCCTGGCTGTAGCTCAAGTCATATTCCAGGAGGTTGGAAGGTTGGTATAAATAAATATCGAACGGTTCAGTTTATGGCAGGTACTGAATGTGCAGATGGCGCAAAAAATTCTTGTGGTGAGGCAGCCTTTTGTTTGCCAACTAATGCTGATATAACAGGAAAAGTTTTAGCTGCTAAGATCGTTGGGGAAGGCATTGCAATCCCTGGTACTGGAATAGTGGACATGGGTGGAAATTCTCTAGATGGGAATGAAAATGGAGTAGCGGATGGCCCAGGTTTAATATCAGCAGAGCCAGAGGACTTAGTTGCCTTGAAGGATAATTTTTTCTGGGGATTTCTGACTGGTAATGTTCTAGATTTGCTCGGTCCTGGATTAACTGGGTTAGATCCGCTTAATTCCAAGGGTGAAGTTACGCCTGTCACTTTAGTTAATGCTACTTTTGATGAAGATTTAGATGGCTATACCGTGGATACTGAAGTTTATTTATATGGAACTAATGGTGACGGTAGTCCTTTTAAGGGTTGGTTTGACCCAAATTATGGAATAGAGCAAGCAGCGCCGGTTGAAGGAGAAGATCCACCGGAGCCGGTTATTATTATGAACAAAATTACCATGAGTCATGCGCCGTTCAAGGAGTATGATGAAACAGAAGAGTCTTTGCCAATATATACTCCAATTATAAAATCTGAACTAAAAGATTCTCGTTTCAATTGCTTCAGTCCTACTAAAGAGGTTAGTAGTGATGCGGTTGATAATAGTGATTGTTGGAACGACGTAGGACCAGGAGAGTCTTGCTGTCCGCAAGATGGAACATTCCGATTGAATGGTGAGCCCGGAGAAGAGTGTCCTATTCCGATTAATTAATAGAGAGACGCGATTAATCGCGTCCGTGCATAGTAGAGTTGATCACAGTGGTCTTTTATTCCTACTTCAAGTTTTAAATAAAAAATAAAATATAACGTGGATGTTTTGCACAAATAAAAACAAAAAAACTAAAATTCTCAGTTTAGTAATAATTTTGGTATTACTGGGGATCGGTTTATTTTTCATTAATCAAGTTTATGCCCAGGCTGACTTGGGAGTAGATACAGTTGGAGAACAAACAGGTTTGGGCAAGACCGATTTAAAAGCTTTGATTGGTAAGATTATCCAGATATTTCTAGGTTTCTTGGGAGCTATTGCCTTGTGTATATTTTTATACGCTGGCTTTTTGTATATGACGGCTGGAGGTAGTGATGAGAAGGTTGGCAAAGCCAAAAAGTGGATGATTAACGCAGCTATCGGTTTGGCCATTATTTTTTCAGCCTATGCTATCACGACATTTGTAATTAACAAATTATCTGATGCTACTGGATATCAGGATGGTACCTATGTTGGCGATGACTATGGTGGTCTTAATCCGAATGTTGGGCCTGTTTCTTTTATCGTCAAGTCAGTTTCACCACAGGGTGATGGAATGCCAATTAATTCGTCAGTAAAGATTGCTTTTTCTAAGGCTGTTGATGAGGCTACTATTAATCCTAATAACATTAAAGTTACTAAAGCTGGACAAAAAGAAATAGTTGTAACTCAAGTTGAGCCAACCAGCGTTGTAGAAAGTAATGGCAATCAAGAGCTTATATTGGCAGAAATTTCAGTTGATGATGAAGTATGGAATTCAGGTTGGGTAGCTTGCACGGATGTAAATGAGGAAAAACAAATTGTTGGTAATACGCCAATGGATTTAGCTTTTGATGTAAGTGAAGTTAATCACGAGCAAGCATTAACTGTTAAAATGGCCATAGAGGTAGAGGTAACTGGTGATGACGCAATTTATGATGTTACTTGTGGAAAAGATATCGGGAGTATTGAAGATAATATTATTATCAAAAATGGGCAGGCATCCAACGGAGAATCGACATTTGACATTCCAGCTGCTTGTTATGAAAATAGTGACGAGGTTTATGTGCGGTTAACTCGAGTTGGTCAAGGTTGTGCAAAATTTGATTATATTTTTATAGAACTTGAAAATGAAGAATATGTTGAAGGAAACGAGGAGGTGATTCCTGGAACCTTTGAAGTAGTTGGATCGGAAGGTAAAAAAGTAGTATTCACTCCAACTGCTGATTGTCAGGAGGAGGTTTGCGCAGGCCAGAAATGTTTTGATAAAAATACGCAGTTTAAAGTTTCAATAACTCCTGGTGAAATAAAATCTATAACCGGCGCTTATGGTTTGTCTTGTTCTTTTGGAAGTAAATGTTTAACAGAATTTTCAACCAGTGAAATGTGTGATGTTGATGCACCAGTAGTTTCTTTTCAGAATATAAGTAACGGTGCCAAACTCAGTCAGGATGCGGAAATTGATGTATTGGTAGAATCAACTGATGATGGCGGAGTAGCTTATATACAGTTATATGAAGATGATGAGTTTTATTATGAACAGACTCCACAAGATGGAACAACTCCCAAATTTTTTGAAACTGTATTTACGTGGGAAACTTATGATTTGGAGTTAAAAAAATATTCATTAAAAGCTGAATCAGGTGATGTTAATGATCATATAGGTGAAAAAACAATCCAGATTAGCTTATTACCAGAATATTGTTTTGATGCTGATGGTGTGCCAATATGTAATGCTACTGGCGATTTCCCAGAGTGTTTAGCTTGCGATGGTGAAGCTTGTAATAATGATGATGATTGTGCAGGAAAATGTATTAAAACTTGTCAGGATCAGCAAGCTGACAGTTGTGAAATTGACACGGACTGTCCAGACGGTATTTTGTGTCAAGGTTTTTGCGCGACAGTCCCGATTATTTCAGATATTAATCCAGAGGCTGGTGGCCCAGGTAATTTAGTTTCTATTGCTGGTAGTGGCTTTTTGAAATATAGTTCTGGAGATGCAACTGGGCAGGTTCTATTTACAGACTCAGATGGAGAGTATATTCCTGCTGCGCTTGGTTGTGATGTCGGTTCGGCATGGCAATCAACCCAAGTGATTGTAAAAGTTCCAGAGTCAGCAGTTAGTGGTCCAATTAAAATTGTTAATTTTTTAGGTGAGTTTGATACAACTGATGATGAAGATGGTTGGGAAGGTGATTTTACAGTTGACGTAAATATTAATTATCCTGGTTTATGTTCAGTTCAGTTGGAGGCGTGTAATCCGTCTTGTGATAATGGTGTTTGTATAACTTGTAACAAGGGCCCAGTTAATAGTTCAGTAAAAGCCATTGGAGATAATTTTGGTGATGACAAGGATGATAATGATGTAATTAGTTTTGGTACTTATCCTGCTTCTTTTGGCCCAGGATTTTCTTGGGACGCAACTGAAATTGAGGCGATCCAAGTACCTATCATGGAAAAGGGATTGTACAATGTTTACGTGAACAAAGGCATTCTATGTACAAGTTTAGAAACTGGAGAAGTGTGTCCCGAGCCAAGTAAGGATTGTCATTGTAAAGAGGTTATTAGTAATCCAGCAAAATTCAAAATTGTGCCATCATCAAATCTGCCTGTAATTGAAAATGTTGAGCCTGAAGATTTACATTTCGGACAAATAGTCACTGTTTCAGGTATGTATTTTGGAAATGATGTTGGTTTTGTAGAGATTCACAGAAGTATTAACGGCTATTCGTATGATTGGCCAGCTGGTTTGGGTTGTGGTCCTGGTAGTTGGTCGGATGATCAGATCGTAATAAAAATTCCTGAAGAAGCATTGGAAAAAGTTCTAAGTCTTGATGATGTCGAACCATATAATGATGAATATTACATAATTTTATATACTGCCGATGGATTAGTTAGTGAACCTTATAATATTGAAATGCAGCAAGGTGTTCCAAGTCCTGGTTTGTGTTCTGTTAGTCCAAATAACGGCCCTGAAGGTACGGGAGTTGATTTAGTTGGATCTTATTTGTCTGATGATGATAAATATACAATTAAATTTTCTGCTACCGGTGGACCTAAATTGGTTTGTCCAGAAGGCGTAGAAGCGTGTCTTCCGGGAGCAGGGTTAAATTGTCAGTGTACGTATGATCCAGATCCAGGTGTGGCAGTTAGTAGTGTCGGAAGTTGGAATGAAAATTTAATTGAAAACGCTGTTGTTCCTGAAGGTGCAAAATCTGGAGGGATATTTTTGGAAGCAACTGAGGCTGATGATGAGGGCAAAAAAGCACGAAGTAATGCTGTTAATTTTAACGTAGGCAGTTGTACTCCAGAGTCTTGTGATGCAGGAGAGGAATGTTGTGGAAATGGAATTTGTCAACTACAGAATACGTGTGAAGAAGAATATACCTACGAACCAACTGAGTTTATGTGGACTATGAGTACAGGTCCAATGCCTGTGTCTTTGCAGGTTTTGGAGAGAAGCTGTATTCCAGCTGTTTATGCTCAGTCACCATCACCATATAAAAATACACAGGACGCTTGTCCTAATGGAGTTATTTCTGCCACCTTCAGTTTAGAGGTGGAACCAACTTCATTAAATAGTAATATAGTTCTTAAACGTTGTCTAAATGATAACGGCTTGAAGTGTGACTTCAATCTTTGTTCCAGTGAAAACAATTCAGTAGTGCCAGGTGTTTGTATTTCTCGAGTGGTCAAAGATGTAAATACGGGTACTGATTATTTGCCTGCTAATTTAGATTTCCAGTGTTTGAATGGTGATGTGGAATGTGAGCCAGGTTCAGAAGGTTGTAGTTGTGTGGGAGGTGGTCAGCAAATAAGTATGTTTGGTTTGGTGGAATCTTTGAAAAATAATCTGAATGATTTAATTGCTGGTGGGGTTAATTCAGGTATTGTTTATGAAGCTGGTGAAAATGATTATCAGTTATTTGGAAGTACTTGGTATCAGGCGGTAGTTAAAGGTGGTTACAGTGGTATTCGTACAACTGGGACAGGTAAGGATATTAAATTCATGACTGGTGATTATAAGTGGGACTTCAAAACACTTGAAGCTCCTTGCGTTCCAGATAATTTGTTGATGACTCCTTTGGTTGGTTTGATTGAGGATTTATATGGCAACCAAAAATATCGCATTTCTGGACAGTACGATTGCCAAGAAATCTCTTTGGTTAATGAAGATTGGGACTGGTCAGTAATTGATGATCCTGTCAAGGTTGAATTTGAGGGATTTGCTTGTGTTGACTATGATCCTTATGAATCTGAAAGTGGGTCAAATAAACCAGTTTGTTCAGCTGAGGAAAATGTTTATAAATATATTGGTTATTATAAATTAACTGCGGTTGAAGGACAGGAAACTGAAATTCTCTATGAAACACCACCATGGACTCCTTATGAAATTGCTGTAGAGGCAGTACCAGCCGACGCTGATTTAGCGGAGATGTTTGATGTCTTGTATAAAAAAGGTTATCTAGAAGTCAAATTTCAAGAACCAAAAGTTATATTACACTATCCTGATTGTTTGGAGTCTTGTATTAATACTCAGGTTGGAGCTAACTTTAATACTGAAATGGATGCTGGTACATTAAATCCAGATAACATAAAATTATATTCTTGTTTTTCTGCTGATTGTGTATCTCTGAC
>JABHAL010000009.1 GCA_018674305.1 Candidatus Falkowbacteria bacterium
AACGCTTGAAAATTCGGATTATTCCAAATGCGTACAGCAATTTGATCCTGCTTTTTACCTTGCCCAGGAAAAGCTTTGGCTTGAACTTTTTCTTCAATAGACTTCAAAGCGCCCTGGTAACTCTCAGTTACAAAAACATTCAACAAATGCATCATCTTGAAGTAAGCAGCATGACAAATAATAAACTGGTACCAGAGGCCTCTTTTATATTTTGAATTAGGATTGGATTTCTGTTCTTCCACCCATCGACACAAAGCTGGCCTGACTTTCTTTAATTCCGTTATGCGCAAAAAGTTTATTCGGGTATTGTAATCATCTTGATCCGGCAATTCAAGTTCTCCAATCACGCCACAACCAGCCAAACCATTATGAACTTGAAATAAAAATTTTCGTAGATGAAACATTGCCTGATTATGATGCTCTGGATAATCAACAATAGTTACCAATTCCTCTTTTGGAAAGGCAAACTCAGGAACATCTTCATCTGAACGATAGAACCACCAATTCAAGCCATAGTTTTTTTCTAATAAAAGCCTCTTATTCCGATCGCCAGGTGAAGCCGTTAAGCACAAGACTCGGATATCCAAACTCTGGCACATCCTGGCAATATCCACGTAAGCATATTTTTTGTTGGCCATGTGCATTTCATCAAACACCACAAAACTTACATCAGACAGATCGATTCGTCCAACTTCAACTTCGTTGACAATTGTCTGCGGTGTTGAAACAACAATACGACTATCCTGCCACAAAGCAGCTCGTTTTTTCTTGGCAACACTACCAACCAACATATTGATTTGATCGTCGGGCAAATTGAACATTTGACGACAGCTTCGCAAATGCTGACTACACAAAGGATTTGTTATCCCTAAAATTAAAACTTTACCCGCATCTAAAAAATGATCTGCAACTAAAATTGCAGCTGGAGTTTTGCCTAAACTTGTCGACCAAACTAGGCCGATATTTTTACCAAGTTTACTTAATTTAATAATTTCAGCTACATCTTCAAACTGATAGCCTCTTTCTTGGATCTCTTCAGATTCAATGTATTTGAAGGCTAGCATACCGTCCCCCTCATAGTATTATAATTGTCAAATAACTACCCCTTCAGTTTAGCAGAAAATCAAAACTTTTTAAAATAAAAAAAGGAAGCATGAGTTTATACTTCCCTTTATGTTTTAAGCATTGGTAAAGCTCGACCCTCAGTACTGCAAATCGGACACTTTAACAGTACAGTTTTCTGAGCTTGAAAATTTTGCCAAGCATTATCCGAGACCTTTACGTTTGTAGGACAACGAGGACATTTAAAATATTGGACTCGAGTCATGAAGAAATTTTTCCTTACTTGAACTTCACCCTTTTTAATCTTGCCAAGCCATACAATCATAGCCTCCAAACACAACCGACGAACGGTCTCAACAATATCGAACTGCTGCAAACTTGTCCAGACATAATGATCAAGAAGATTGACATTCACTTTACTTATCTCACTATGCATACCAACTAAAGAAGACGACTTGCGAGCCTGTCTGAGTGTTCCTATCGCGACATCCACTCCTAGATGGTCAACCATATACTCAGTATATGAACGAAGTTCACAAGCCATTTCGTAGATTTCACTATCCGTCTTAGCGCTACCACCAAATTTTTCAGCTTCTTGAATATAATCAATTATCGGATTCAAGAACCGTTTTTCTTTATTGATCTCCGCCAATTTCTCAGCTGTCAGATTTTGCCATAGTCGAACAATAATTGCGCCTTTATTAGCATCACCTGCTCGAGTGTCACGAATCTCCTGACACAACCACCATTCACCATCTTGTGGCAATGGCGTTTCCCAATTGTTCACTCGATCTTTGTTGAAGCCATTGATCAAAACAATTTTTGCCAGACGAGGAACCTTTTGCTTAAATCCATCAACACTGGCCATCGCCTCCGTCATATCCTCGCCAACATCGTTCTCACCAAGCGATAAGGTTATTTCTTCCTCAACTGGCCTAGGATCATGAAATATTTTTCCTTTAATTTCATTTTCCGTAGTTCGGCTAAATCGAACCTCAAGTAGCTTATCCATTTTTTTCTCCAATTTTCAATTAACTATATAACAATTAAACTTATAATATATATTTATAATTGTCAAGGTGTGAAACATGGATTATGAAGTATGAATTAAGAATTATGGGTAAAATTAACTAAACTTAGCCAACATTTTTGATTCATGAATTAAAATATATAATACGAACAAAAACTATAGCCTATTTGATTCTTGCTAATTGCAAAAAACTGATTTATAATACAACAAGCCTTATGGCCCCATCGTCTAGTGGTTAGCCCGCCTCGACTCGCGGTGCTCATCGACGCGAGTCGGGGACGCATATATATTGACAACACTATTAAGCTCAATTCTATGCACAAAATATACTTTTTAATAAATCAATGGCGCACAAAAACATACACTGGCCAAACTAACAATTTTGAACAAAGAATGCAGGAGCATAAGAATGGCAAAGTAAAATCAACAAAAAACTTTGATACCTTTGAGGCTCACATTCTTGAAGAAGTAGATACTTTAAAAGCTGCTATCAAAAGAGAAAAATACTGGAAATCCTGTGCAGGAAGAAAAAAGATAAAAAAAATATTTTTTCGGAAATTATAATATAATTATGGCCCCATCGTCTAGTGGTTAGGACGCATGGTTCTCATCCATGTAACCGGAGTTCGATTCTCCGTGGGGTCACCAAAAAACGAATATCGAAGGATAATCGTTTTTTGATTGTCAAATAATTATTTTGTAATTAGGAGAATCGAACCAGGGATGGTAAGGGAAGGATTCCCTTACTTTCTGGGGGGGGGGAGATGGAGGGGCGGAAACCCTTCCAAGAGCACACGAAGTGGCGTGTGAGATTTCTCCGTGGGGTCACCAGTCTTCGCTAAAGCTTCGACTGGCGCAGCCATAAAGATTTTGCTAAGACTGGTGGAACAAAAAAACAGGATTTATCCTGTTTTTTTGATTTATAATTTAAAAATTGAATTTTATAAATTATTTGATATTTGGTGCTTGATAATTAATCATTAACTAAAAAGGGCTCTTATAATTCCACCTCCAAATACTTTTGTACGGTTTACAAACTTTACCTAAAACCTTTTTTCCATGCTTCACTAATTCCCAACCGTACTGACAATGATAACATTCATCAGCCATTTCTGAACCCATAGGATTACCATCATAAACTATACTTTCTTCCATCGGTGCAATATAGCAAACTTCATTAGCGTCAACCGCCGGATCTCTGCCACAAATAACATAGTCTTTCCGCGTTGGGACGCCAAGACTTCCAACGTACACGTCTTCATCAAATTTGGTAAATTCACCTTTCAAAACATCATCGCAAACCTTGGTAAACACTCCTTCTAACGGTCGTATTGGAAACCAACCAGGAAACATGGTAATTACACAAAAAATAATTAAACACACAATCACTAAAATTGTAACACTTGTTTTTGACATGAAATTATATTGTTATACTGTTAAATTGCTATATTGCTTCACATTCCAAGATACTCGATACGTGAATCTATTCAATATCATCATGCAAGCCAAGTTTAATGAAAATCGCTTCCGCCATAATATCTAATAATTCATTTTCAACTGTATGGTTCTGATAAATTTTTCCTGCTTCTCTATGATTTTTACGTTCATACCATAATTTTTTATCCTTATCATACAAATCTAATTCTTTGCCTTTGAGCCATCGGGCGTAAGCTTTTTGCGGGTCAGCCACCAAAGCCTGGGTTATAATTGCCAGTAATAGATCTTTACTACGTTCATTTATTGAAATATCAGCCTCTGGAGATTCCAGCACAATCCCATCCCCCCAAAAATCTCCACCCTGTCTTTCGGCCATTTCTTTATATAATTTTTCAACTTCCTCTGTTTTTCCCAAAAAATAGTTTGCTAAAATTTCTATCAAATAATCATCAGCGTACAGTTGCCCATCAAGTACTCCGTCCGGACTTATTCTTCGGTTCCACACGTTCTTATCATTATTATATAATTCAGAGTCTTTTAGACGATCACTAAACTTGGCCAATTCAAAAGCAGGGGTTTTGCCCTCTAGCATAAAAGCAACCACAGACAAGAATTGTGTATTAGCATCAAAAGTCTGTAATCCTGTAAATCTATCATTGGCCTTAAATAAACGCATACTTCGGTCATAGAACGTGCCTTGTATGTCATTGGTTAGGGAATCAGCCAAAATTCCATCTCCTGCCATATGAGCTACTATTTTTCCTAACATTTGCTCTTTAGAAGAATAACCCCGAGAAACAACCTCAGAATCTATTCCTTGACGAAACATATGATGACCTTTCATATAAGCACTTGTCTCCATTAATGCATGTAGACGCTGGTGGGCAACCTTAACTGGCTCACCTCTAAATTCCATGCACAATTCTTCTGCTGACTTTGTTTCATTAGGAATTTTTTTGATTTCCAAAAACTCCACAATCTGTTCTTTCTTAACGATATAATCGCGCATCACCTGAAGCGCCTCCTTACTTCCGGCCTCAGCTTTCGCTTTGAGCTCAGCAAAACCTAAACCACCTGAGATCACTTCCAACTCAGACATTAATCTATCAAAATGACGTTGCTGAACTTCAGTGAAGTTAGCTTGGAGAGATTTTTCAGTTAATTGTTCTAAGTTTAACATAATGCAATAAACGACAAACTATTAATAGTATTTATCACCAGACTCCGGATCAAGTCCGGAGTGACGTTTGTAGTTGTGCTGCGCCGACCCACCCTAGATCGTCATTCCGGGCTTGATCCGGAATCTCAACGCTTTTAAATTATCAGACGTAATTAGACCTAATAATCTATTTCACCAATAATTGTTCAGCGAGCTCTGGCTCTTTCATCAATGCTTTAACAATCAATTCCATACGCATACCACGAGAACCTTTTACAAGAACCAAATCATTCTCTTTAATAATATCAATCATCTTGTCAGCGGCCAAGTTGGAATCCGGAATTTGCATAATTTTTTCTAAGCTCAATCCTGCCTTTTCAGCACCCTTGGCTATCAACTCACGGCTAGGACCAATACAAACCAATAGATCAACCTCGCTTTCAGCTGCTTTTTGTCCAAGTTCAAGGTGTGCTTGTTCAGAAAAATCACCCAACTCCAACATATCACCTAAAACCGCTATTTTTCGCTCAACCTGCTCAATCTGCAACTTCTGTAGAGCGTCCAGCGCCGCGCTAGCAGCGCGTGGTGATGAATTATAAGTATCATCTATAATTAAGGTCTGTTTACCCTGAACCAAGCTCATTCTGCCTTTGGGTGCTTTGTAATTTTTTAGTCCTTCAGAAACTTCGATCAAGTTCATTCCGAGGGCAATGCCAACAGCGGCAGCACTTAAGGCTGAATTAATTTGGTGAGCGCCAACCACACCAGGCAAAGCCACTGGAACGGTGCTTCCACCATAAGCGATTTTGAATTTGATTCCCGTTAAATCCATACCGTCACCCTGATTATGCAAATCAACTGAACGGATATTAGCTTCTTCACTATAACCAAAGAAAATTACTTTAGCTTTTACTTTTTTATGCATAGCACGAACTAATTCATCATCACAATTCAAAACAGCAATCTTGTCTTTATCTAAATGAGTTACCATTTTTTGTTTTTCTCTAGTAATTTTTTCTACAGTCTTAAAAGCTTCCATGTGAGCAGGCCCAATCTTGGTAACTACCCCAATATCACAAGGAAATAGATTTACTAAATAACCAATATCACCAGGTTTATCCGCTCCCATTTCCAAAACCAAAACTTCAGGATAATCTTTTTGTCTGGTGAAAATTAGTTTTACAGCCCGCAGAAATACCAAGCCCCATTTAATCGGCGACCTACCACCAGTTTCCACACCAATAATAGTCAAAGGCACTCCGATCTCATTATTATAGTTTTTTATATTTTTGCGAACATTAAATTTACCATTCAAAACAGCATAAACCGCTTCTTTGGCAGAAGTTTTGCCCATTGAACCGGTAATACCAACAATTTTTGGTTGATATTTATTAATGATAGCTTTCGCTAGCTTGGCTAATAATTTTTCTAAGATACGGAGTACGGATTGCATATGAATTTACGGATTTATTTTAGAATTTAATTAAAAATGGTAAAAATATTTACTTAATGCACTAATCATATTTATTTTTCAATTTTAGTATAAAGTCCTGCGAATAAACCTAAGTCAAAAATCGAAATATCTTTTGTCTCTTTACCAACTACTGGAGTGTGAATCATTTCAAAAACCACTCGGGTCTTTTTCTCTTCTTTATCCCAAACAAAATATTTAATTTTTGATTTAGTGGCTTCCACACTTCTATTTTGAAACTCTTCCCCAACTGAGAAACCACCGAAAGTACGTAAATCTAAAACATCATGACGATTTTTGGGCTTTGCAGAAACTGAAAACTCCATACAAGGTTCACTAAGTCCGATAACAAGATCCATAGTACTATCGTTGTCAGGTATTTCACAATACACAGGATTAGAACTGCTTCTGCCTTGTATTGTTATTTTTATTACACCATCACGATTATTTCTATTTACTGATGACACCTCGTTATCTGAACCATCGAACACCTCAATAACCTCAAATCTTTCGCCTGAACTTGTATCAATGTAAACATCTCCTGGTTTAATTTCTTCATGAGCTTCCAGCATTTTTTCAAAATCAGGATCGCTCGGTTCTTCCGACATCTCCTTAGTTTCAATAAACTCAACTATCTCCTCTTTTTTGGTAATGTAATCACGCATCACGTGAAGGGCTTCTTTGTCACCAGTTTCAGCCTTCTCTTTAAGTTCAGCAAAACCCAAACCACCTGAAATCACTTCCAACTCGGACATTAATTTATCAAAATGTTGTTGCTGAACTTCGGTGAAGTTAGCTTGGAGTGCATTTTCTTGTAATTGTTGCTCGGGGTTGATCATATTTTATTCTACTAATTCAAAATTTTTAACAAAATCCTCTAAAAGAAAAGAATTAGATCCGCCAAAAGCAGCATCTAAAGTAACCCAAATACACCTATCATCATTATTGGTCGGATGATACTGCTCCTCTTCCAAACTTTTAGCCCAAGAAACAAAAAAGTTTTTTGGTTCAAAAACCCGCCCACTTTGAAACTTTAAATTATTTTTTTTCTTCATCTTATATTTTTTTCCCATCTCGACACTACCAAATCTATTTGTATCCAAGGAATAAATTACGTATTCCTCACCACTGGAAGTTCTAGTTATCTCTTCTGTGTTCTTTATCGCCACATAATACCCTTCTACAAAAACTGGATCTATTGGATTAACATCCTTGGTCCTAGTACCTCTTCTCACAGACAGCTTAGGTTCCAACTGCCCCTCTACTTTCTCTACCTTATCAACAGTTAATGGCCCTATAGTGTCCTTACTAGATACAGCATAGTTGACAAAATACCCACCATTTATTGGATTTAAATTTACTAGAAAAACCTTATCATTTTCCCGTATCTCCCTTACTCCAAATTCATTTTCCTTCAACATTTCTTTAGTCTCAATAAACTCCACAATCTCCTCTTTTTTGGTAATGTAATCTCGCATCACCTGAAGTGCTTCTTTACTTCCCGCTTCAGCCTTTGCTTTAAGCTCAGCAAAACCTAAACCACCTGAGATTATTTCTAATTCAGACATTAATTTATCAAAATGTTGTTGCTGAACTTCGGTGAAGTTAGCGTGGAGTGAGCGTTCTTGTATTTGTTCTAAACTTTTCATGATGATTATTTATTGGTTATTAAATATTGGTTATTTGGTATTGGATATTGGTTATTGGATACGTGATAAGTGATACGCAAGTCATGCTTCGCATGTACTTCATGACTAAAGCACTTCGAACGGCAGGACGAGCGAACCGCACCGCGTATAAGCGCTATCCGCGCGAGCGCTGACAAACTCGAAACCGACTCCAAGCACACCGCAATACAAGGCAGACGGGAACCGAGCTTCTCCTTCAAAATCATACTTATCTGCTGACATCCACCAATGCAATTCTTCCCATTTTGTTTGCAATTGTATTTGCGTTAACAGCATTTGCATAGTTAGATAACAACTTGACCCCATAAGGTTAGACTTTTTTGATAATTCATGTTTTGTTGCGTCTGGACTAAATCCCTGCTGTAAATCTAAGATCTGAGCACTGAAGCATATATCACCGTCTACTTCTTGTTCTCTATCTGTTAGCCATTTTGCAAATTCCGTCTCCATTTGCAGATGGTTATCATCTGACAT